>JAMOPE010000222.1 GCA_027064785.1 Geobacteraceae bacterium | reverse complement strand
TGTCTGGGAAAAAGCCTGCAGCAGTCAGTGGACGGCGATATCAAGAGTTTTACCCTGCACTATATCGACTGGGAACATCCAGAGAACAACGTCTTTCATGTCACAGAAGAGTTTGCCGTCGAGCGGACCGGATGTAGGGGCGAATCGCAATTCGCCCGCACCCAGACCCGCAGGCCGGATATCGTACTCTTTGTAAATGGTATTCCTTTTTGCGTGATCGAATGTAAGTCGCCGCACATCAAGGACCCGATACGTGAAGCCATATCCCAACAGATACGCAACCAGAAGGATGACGAAATTCCCCACCTGTTTTTGTATTCGCAGCTACTTCTGGCGTTGTCCAAAAATGAGGCCAAATACGCAACCACGGGAACACCGGCGAAGTTCTGGTCTGTCTGGCGGGAAGAAGGTACCCGTTTTGAGCAGGAATTGCAACGCCTTGTGTATATTCCCCTGACGGAAGCACAGGTGGACAAGTTATTCACTGAAAATGAGTGGCTGGTACGGGAGAAACCGACTGAATACGGGACGCTCAAACGACAGGTAACCGAGCAGGACCGTGCCCTTTATGCGCTGTGCCGCCCTGAAAGACTCCTTGAGTTGACCTACCGCTTTATTTTGTTTGATGCCGGTGTCAAGAAGATCGCACGATATCAGCAGTATTTTTGCGTAAAAAAAATCATGGACCGTATCAGAACTCGCGAGCATGACGGCAGGCGGCGCGGCGGCGTGGTCTGGCATACTCAAGGCAGCGGCAAGTCGCTGACCATGGTGCTGCTTGCCAAGTCCATCGCCCTGTGTTCTGAGATACCCGATTACAAGATCGTTCTGGTTACCGACCGGGTTGACCTTGACGACCAGATCTACAGGACCTTCCATCATTGCGGCAAAGAGGTGGAGCAGGCCAGAACCGGCAAGCACCTGTCGGATATGCTGAAAGACAACAAACAACGCATTGTTACCACGATTATTGACAAGTTTGAGGCGGCTGTCGGTCGTCACGCCGTACGCAATGATGATCCCAACATCTTTGTCCTGGTGGATGAGGGGCATCGAGGACAGTACGGTCCGCGTCATGCCAAAATGCGCCGGGTGCTGCCAAATGCCTGTTACATCGGATTCACAGGCACACCGGTCATGAAAAAGGATAAAAACACAGTCGAGAAATTCGGCGGCCTGATTGATACCTATACCATTGACCGGGCGGTGGCAGACAAGGCGGTTGTGCCTCTTTTATATGAGGGAAGGCATGTTGAACAGTATGTTGATTCAAAGGGGATAGATGCCTGGTTTGATAAGATCACGGCAAATCTCAGTAAGGAGCAGGCCGCAGACCTGAAAAAGAAATTCTCCACCACTGATCAGTTGAACAAGGCCGCACAGAAGGTTATGGCCATTGCCTGGGATATCAGTGAACATTTTCGCGACAACTGGCAGGGGACGGGTTTTAAAGGGCAGTTGGTGGCACAGGACAAGGCCACTGCATTGCTCTATAAAAAGTATCTGGATGAATTCGGCATGGTCTCAAGCGAAGTGCTGATCTCTGGTCCCGATGAACGGGAAGGTGAAGAGGATCTGTATGAAGAGAACAAGCTGGCCGTGCAGCGGTTTTGGAAAGCGACTATGCAGAAGTACGGTAGCGAACGGGAATACAACAAGCAGGTCATCAATGCGTTTAAGCATGCGAAACATCCTGAAATTATCATTGTAGTGGATAAGCTGCTCGTCGGATTTGACGCACCGCGCAATACCATTCTTTACCTGACCCGCAAACTTAAAGATCATACCTTGCTGCAGGCCATAGCCAGGGTCAACCGGCTATGCGATGGTAAAGAATTTGGTTATATTTTGGATTATCGTGGGGTTTTAGAGAATCTCGACCACGCGCTCGACCTCTACAGCTCTCTACCTGAGTTTGATGCCGGGGACATTAAGGACATTCTTACTGATGTGAGCGTTGAGACGCAGGCGCTGCCTCAGAAGCACTCGCTTCTGTGGGATACATTTAAAGAAGTTAAGAACAGGCAGGATGAGGAAGAGTACGAACTGCTGCTTGCAGATGAAGCGTTGCGCGCGAAATTTTATGAACGTTTGTCAGCTTTTTCCAAAACTCTTGGCATAGCGCTGTCCAGCGTCAAGTTTCTGGAGGAAACCGAGCCTTCAAAGATCAGCCGTTATCGGGCAGATCTGAAATTTTTCTCCAAGCTCAGAGCTTCCGTGAGGCGGCGATATGCAGAAGTCGTGGATTTTGGCGAATACGAACCAAAGATTCAGAAGCTTTTAGACACTCATGTCGGAACCGGAGAGGTAGAGAGAATTACCCCGCTGGTCAATATCTTTGACAAAGATGCCTTTGCTAAGGAAGTGGCGAAACTTCCGAATGCTGCAGCCAAAGCTGATACTATAGCCCATCGTACAGCCCGGACAATCCATGACTGCATGCAGGAAGATCCGGCCTTCTATAAACGTTTCTCAGAGCTTCTCGAAGCGGCTATTGCAGCTTTCAGGGAAGAGCGGATCAAGGCAAACGAGTATCTCAAGAAGGTTACGGAGATTATGAACGCTGTGCTCAACCGTACCGGTGACCACATTCCGGATAAGCTCCAAAGTCATGACGTTGCCAAGGCCTATTTTGGTTCTCTCAAGGAAACCCTGGTGCGGTTTGATAAAGGTGATGCTGAGTTCGATGACCGTCTTGCAGACGCTGCGCTGGCTATAGATGAAGTCATTGAACGAAATCGTATTGTTAATTGGACCAGTGACATAGACACACAAAATCGTATGAGAAACGAGATCGAAGACCTCCTTTTCGACTTCAAGGATCAAACCGGCATTGAAATCACGTTCGAGGACATGGACGCGATTATGGAACAGTGTCTGGATATTGCCAGGGTCAGAAGGCCATGAGGATGCAGATGGATTTGTCATTTGGTGCGCGACAGTTCGTTGTTGATGTTGTGACGGGCGATCGCAAACGTCTTTCCGTTACGGTGCATCCGGACCTCCGTATCACGGCAAAAGCACCTGCCGGATATGAACTGGAAGTTATTCGGCAGCGATTGGAAAAGCGGGCGTCGTGGATAGCCCGGCAGCTTGATTTTTTTGAGCGGTTTCAGCCCCTACCCACGGAGCGCAAATTTGTCTCCGGTGAAACTCACTATTATTTAGGCAGACAATATCGTTTGAGAATACAGCCTGGCGAGATAGCTCGAGTGCGGCTGATCGGTCGTTTTTTTGAAATGGAACTGCCTGATACAAGCAATAGGGAAAAGGCAAGGGCGCTCATGCTCGATTGGTACTCGGCACACGCCAAGGATTTGCTTTCGAGAAGGCTTGCTCAGTACGTGCCGACTTTCGAGAGGATGGGGGCTGTGGTGCCGGAAGTACGCTACCGCCGCATGAAGAAACGATGGGGTAGCTGTTCGGGTAAAAGCGTCATCATGCTGAATACTGAACTCGTCAAGGCTCCGATCCACTGCATCGATTATGTAATTATACATGAACTGTGTCATCTGCTCTATCCACACCATGATAGAAAATTTTACCACCTTCTCGGGCGAATTCTGCCGGACTGGGAAAAACGCAAGGAACGTCTGGAAAAAGTGGTGATACGGTGAGCACGATACTTGTTGAGGTACCGTGTGTTTTTGGGAAAAAATCCATGACGGGAATACACGAACCCCATAAAGAACTAATGGGTTTCTGGGACCAAGATCAAGTTGAGAGAGGCATCATTTGAGCTGGAGACTCGGGTTGTGACAACACCGCGTTTGATGTATCAACGGGAATCGAACCTACGCCTACCTGCCGAAGCGTCAGCGCAGGCATGTCCATTCTCTGTTTGGGGAAAATGTGAAGAAAAACATTTCCCGCGGCGGGACGAGGAGAACGGGACTCGGAGGCTCTCAAGGCATTGTAAATAAAGGGCTTTTGATGTGTTGGCGCCGGGGAGACCGGATTTCCGGAAGGCTGCAAGCCCTCCACCATTGAATTCAAGACGAACTAGTCCAATTGCCGCAAGTGGTATGTCGGAAGGTTCGTTTTTTTTATGGCAAGGGGTTACGGCGTTCCTTGTCTCGAGAGCCTCACCCTGCTATCAGCCCGTTTTTGGGAAATTGGGGTTGATTTTCTTCCTTTTTCCGTCTCCTTTCTCTGTTTTCTCAGATCTCACTTTCGGACCTCGTCCGGTTTTTTGTTCCCTTTCCAGCAACTTTTGCTCTGCAAGTTCCTCCTTAAACTGATTGATAATTCTACCTAACTCGTTAAAGAGTATCGTTGATACCCATGGTAAACCTCCTGATTATCTCTTCTCTGTCCCATACCTACCGGAGAAACAGAGAAAGTGTCGGAGACAATTTGTGTTCGCATCATTTTCTCCAGTTGGGCGCTTGCTGAGAGTTACTTACCGAGGTGTCGGAGATATGTCGAGATCAATCAGGACTTTCTCTTGCATTGTACATAGCAGATGCTATATTATACAGGATAAATTCAGATCCGTTGGAACGATTTGGCTGAAATGCTTAAAGGTTGCAAATGAACAGAGAAGCAGAGAACTTTCCGAAATTGGTGAAGGAAGTCCGACGCCAACTGGAGCTGTCCCAGGAGGAGTTGGCCCATGCGCTTGGCGTGAGCTTTGCCACCATCAACCGGTGGGAAAACGGCAAGACAACTCCATCGAAGATGGCCAAAACAGTCTGGAAACAGTTTTGCCAGAGGCAAATTGCAGAGGGAAAGCTGGATGTTTGAAAAGAAGCAGCTCTCCGAGCGTGACATCTGCACGAAATATATCACCCCGGCACTTGAATCAGCCGGATGGGATATTGCGACCCAGATTCGGGAAGAATATCAGCTTACCAAGGGCCGTGTCATTGTGCGCGGCAAACTTTATACCCGGGCCAGGCATAAACGGGCTGACTATGTACTGTTCTACAAACCCAATATCCCCATTGCCGTCATTGAGGCCAAGGATAACACCCATTCAGTCGGCGATGGCATGCAACAGGCATTGGGATATGCCGAAATGCTGCAGGTGCCATTCGTGTTCAGCTCCAACGGAGACGGCTTTCTGTTTCATAACAAGATCGCCACTGACGGCGTTATTGAGCGGGAACTTGCGCTACATGAATTTCCATCTCCGCAAGAACTTTGGCATTGGTGGTCCGCGCATCATGGGCTGGACGATGAACAAACAGCTCTTGTCGCACAGGATTACTATAGCGACAGCAACGGCAGGACGCCACGCTATTATCAATTGTTGGCCATCAATAAAACAGTTGAAGCCATCGCCCGTGGCCAAAAGCGCATCCTGCTGGTAATGGCAACCGGCACCGGCAAAACCTATACCGCTTTCCAGATCATCTGGCGGCTCTGGAAGGCAAAAGCCAAAAAACGCATCCTCTTTCTGGCAGATCGCAATATATTGGTCGATCAGACCATGACCAACGATTTCAAGCCCTTTGGCCCGGCGATGACCAAAATACAGAAACGGCAAGTGAATAAATCCTATGAAATTTACCTGTCGCTTTACCAGGCCGTCACCGGCAGCGAGGAAGAGAAAAACATCTACAAACAGTTCAGCCCTGATTTTTTCGATCTGATCATCATCGACGAGTGCCACCGGGGAAGCGCCGCTGCCGATTCAGCGTGGCGCGAGATCCTCGAGTACTTCTCGTCAGCCACTCAGATCGGTCTGACCGCTACCCCCAAGGAGACAAGAGAGGTTTCCAACATAGACTACTTTGGTGAGCCCATTTACACCTACTCCCTCAAACAGGGCATCGATGACGGTTTCCTGGCCCCGTACAAAGTAGTCCGTATCGATCTGGACAAAGATTTAACTGGCTGGCGGCCCGACAAGGGTATGCGCGATAAATACGGAAACGAAATCGAGGACCGCATCTACAACCAGAAAGATTTCGACAAGACCCTGGTGCTGGAGAAACGCACCCAACTGGTTGCCGCCAAGATCAGCGAATTTCTGCGGCAGACCAACCGCTTTGACAAAACCATCGTGTTTTGCGAAAACATCGATCACGCCGAACGCATGCGCCAGGCTCTGGTGAACGAAAACAGTGATCTGGTCGCGCAAAACAGCAAGTATGTCATGCGTATCACCGGCGACAACGAGGAGGGCAAGGCCGAACTCGACAATTTCATCTTCCCGGAAAGCAAATACCCGGTTATTGCCACCACTTCCAAGCTGATGACCACCGGCGTTGACGCCCAGACCTGCAAGCTGATTGTGCTTGATCAGCGTATCCAGTCCATGACCGAGTTCAAGCAGATTATCGGGCGCGGCACCCGCATCAATGAGGACTACGGTAAGTATTATTTCACCATTATGGATTTCAAGAAGGCGACCGAGCTGTTTGCCGATCCTGATTTTGACGGCGATCCGGTTCAGGTTTACGAACCTCGGGGCGATGAGTCTCCGGTGCCGCCCGATATTGACGAAAACCTACCCGGTGACGGGGGAACCTCCTATCCGCTCCCGGGTGAAGAGCATGACCATCCGGTAGTGGTGGAACCCGGCCCAGACGAGATGGGCTCCGGTGTGCGGCGCTATGTGGTGGACAATGTCGAGGTCAAGGTCGCTGCCGAGCGGGTTCAGTATTTCGACGCTGACGGCAGACTGATTACCGAATCCCTCAAGGATTACACCCGCAAGGCGCTTGCAAAGGAGTTTGACTCCCTGGATGATTTTTTGCGCCGTTGGAGCAGTGCCGAGAAAAAACAGGCAATTATTGAAGAATTGGCTGAGCAGGGGGTGTTTTTCGATGCCCTGGCCGACGAAATCGGTCGCAAATCAGGCAAGGAGTTCGATCCTTTCGACCTGATCTGCCATGTCGCCTGGGACCGGCCGCCGCTGACCCGAAGGGAACGGGCGGAACAGGTCAGGAAACGCGACTATTTCAGTAAATACGGCCAGCAAGCCCGCCGCGTCCTGGATGCCCTGCTGGATAAATACGCAGATGAAGGCGTAACCCATATCGAGGAGCCCCGGATTCTTACCATTGCTCCTTTCACCGATTTCGGCACTCCCATGGAAATCATCCAGGCATTCGGAGGGCCGAATCAGTACCGGCAGGCGCTCCACGAACTGGAAGAAGCTCTGTATGCAGGGTAAAAGCCAACAACAAAGGAAGTAAAGTATGTCCATCACCACCCTGATCAAAACCATTCAGGACATAATGCGTAAGGATGTCGGCGTTGACGGGGATGCCCAGCGCATCAGCCAGCTTGCCTGGCTGCTTTTTCTGAAGATATTCGACGATAAGGAACGGGAATGGCAGTTCACCGTTCCCGGCTACAAATCACCCCTGCCGAGCCGTTTCCGCTGGTCCAACTGGGCCAAAGACCCCGAAGGCATGACCGGCGAGGAACTAATCGATTTTGTCAACAACGACCTTTTCCCCGCCCTGAAAAAACTAGCCACCACCGCTGGGGTCTCTGCCCGTGGCAAGGTGGTGGGCTCGGTTTTCGAGGACGCCTACAACTACATAAAATCCGGTACCCTGCTGCGCCAGGTGATCAACACCATCGAAGAGGATCTGGATTTTAACTTATCCAAAGACCGACACCTGTTCAACGACATTTACGAAAAGATCCTTGCCGACCTGCAATCAGCCGGCAATGCAGGAGAATACTACACTCCCCGCGCCGTTACCCAATTTATGGTGGACATGATCGATCCCAAATTGGGAGAAAAAATACTCGACCCGGCCTGCGGCACCGGCGGCTTTCTCACCTGCGCCATCGAACATCTGAAAAAACAGGTCAAAAATGCCGACGATATGAGCATCCTGCAGGCATCCATCCACGGAGTCGAGAAAAAACCCCTGCCGCATATGCTGGCCATAACCAACATGATGCTGCACGACATCGATGTGCCCACCAACATCCGCCACGACAACACCTTGAGCCGGCCGCTAAAAGATTATGGTCCCAGGGACCGGGTGGATATCATCGTTACCAATCCACCTTTCGGCGGCATGGAAGAAGACGGCATCGAGAAGAACTTTCTCAAGAAATATCAGACCCGTGAGACCGCCGATCTCTTCATGGCCCTGATCATGCACCTGCTCAAACACGATACCGGCCGCGCCGCCGTGGTGCTGCCCGACGGATTTCTCTTTGGCGAGGGTGTCAAGACCACGCTCAAGCGCGAACTGTTGGAAGAGTTCAATCTGCACACCATTGTCCGTTTGCCCAAGGGCGTTTTTTCTCCTTACACCTCCATCGCCACCAATATCCTGTTCTTTGAAAAAGGCGGCCCTACCAGGGAGGTGTGGTTTTTCGAGCATCCCTATCCCAAAGGCTACAAATCCTATTCCCGTTCCAAGCCGCTGACCATTGCTGAATTCGACCGGGAGAAAAAATGGTGGGGCGGCGCTGCCCGCAAGGGCCGCAAGACCACCTGCCATGCCTGGAAAATCAGCGCCAAGGAATTGGCCCAGCGCAATTATAACCTGGATTGCAAGAATCCCTATGAGGAGGAAGTCATCCACCGCGATCCGGATGAACTGCTGGCGGAATACAAAAACATATCCGCCCGGCTTGAAGCTGCGCAAAACGCCCTGAAAGCGGAACTGATCCAGGCCCTGGAGGGACGGCAATGAACGAAAAGGCAGTTTCCTTGATGGAGCCGCCAGAATGGTACGGCAAGTGGCTTGAGGAACTGAAAGCCAGAATCCACGCAGCCCGGCAACGGGCAACCTTGGCGGTCAACCGGGAGTTGATCCTGTTGTACTGGCAGATCGGCCGCGACATTCTGGCCCGCCAGGCAGAACAGGGATGGGGCGCCAAGGTCATTGACCGCCTTTCCCATGACCTGCGCACGGCCTTTCCGGAAATGAAGGGGTTTTCGCCGCGCAATCTCAAGTATATGCGCGCCTTTGCGGCGGCATGGGAAGATGCCGTAATTGTGCAGGAGCTGCTTGCACAATTACCCTGGTATCACCTGGTCACTCTGCTTGACAAGTTGAACTCTCCGGAAGAGCGGCTCTGGTATGCCCGGAAGGCGATTGAGCACGGCTGGTCGCGCAATGTTATGGTCATGCAGATTGAAACCCGTCTGCTGGAGCGCGAGGGCAAGGCCGTCACCAATTTTGAGCAGCAACTGCCCAAACCGCAGTCGGATCTCGCCCGTGAATCCCTGAAAGATCCTTACCGATTCGATTTTCTTGGCTTGACCAATGAGGCGCAGGAACGTGAGGTCGAATCCGCCCTGGTGGAACATATCACCCAATTTCTGCTGGAACTGGGAGCCGGATTCGCCTATGTAGGCCGCCAGGTGCTGATTGACGTGGGTGGAGACGAGTTCTATCTCGACCTGCTCTTTTATCATCTGAAACTGCGCTGTTACGTGGTGATTGAAATCAAGGCCGGGAAATTCAAGCCCGAGCACCTGGGGCAGTTGGGATTTTACCTCACTGCCGTTGATGAACAAATGAAAAGTGATCAGGACAACCCCACCATCGGTCTTCTTCTCTGCAAGAGTAAAAACAAGGTGGTTGCTGAATATGCCCTGCGTGACAACAACAGGCCCATGGGCATCGCCGAATACCAGTTGGTGGCATCCCTGCCCGAGGAACTCAAGACCAGCCTGCCCAGCATCGAACAGATCGAGAAGGAACTGGCGGGGCATGAATCATGAATAAGGGTAATATCTCACACGAAGGCACGAAGACACGAAGGGACAAGGAAGAAATATCCAGAATTGTTGTGGATTGTGCCTACAGGATGCATGTAGAAATCGGGCCCGGGCTGCTGGAGTCCGTTTATGAAATGGTGTTGGAAAAACTCTTGGAGAAACAGGGCTTAAGGGTAAAGCGTCAGCAAGCTATCCCAATCGAAGTCATGGGACTTACCATCCATGAAGGTTTCAGAGCAGATTTGATCGTCGAGGACATTTTACTGATTGAGTTGAAGTCGGTAGAAAAACTTGCTCCTGTCCATTTCAAACAGGTTTTAACCTATCTGCGGTTGTTGAACCTTCCTCTCGGTTTGCTCATAAATTTTGGTACGGCCACATTCAAGGAAGGCTGTAAGCGCATCGTTAATGGGAAACAGGACTTCGTGTCTTCGTGCCTTCGTGTGAACCAGAACAGGAAAGGTGGCCATGAATAATCAGACCGTCTGCCTGCTGGAAAAACATTTCGAGACCGCCTTTGCCGCTCCGGACGGCATCAAGAAGCTGCGGGAGCTGATCCTGACCCTGGCCATGCAGGGAAAACTCGTCCCGCAAGACCCAAACGACCCGCCAGCCAGCGAGTTGCTCAAGGAGATCGAGGCGGAAAAACAGCGACAAATAAAAGAGAAGAAGATCAGAAAGCCCAAAAAACTGCCGCCCATCAAGCCGGAGGAAGTGCCGTATGAGGTGCCGGAGGGCTGGGAGTGGGTGAGATTGGGGAATTTTATTTATCTAGAAATGGGGCAAAGTCCAGCATCAAAATATTACAACCAAGAGAAAAAAGGGATTCCTTTTTTTCAGGGCAAAGCAGATTTTGGGCAAAAACATCCATCACCACGTTATTGGTGCACCAATCCCAAAAAATATGCATACCCAAATGATATTTTATTATCTGTAAGAGCACCTGTAGGACCTACCAACATCGCCAGCATTAAGTGTTGTATAGGGCGTGGACTCGCAGCCTTGAGACCGGTTGCAGGTGTTCCTGAAATATATGTCAACTACTTGATGATGGGTTTTAGGAAAAAACTGGAATCATATGCAACAGGAACAACATTTTCTGCTGTATCCAAAAAAAGTATTGAAGAATTAATCATTCCAGTCCCCCCACTCCCCGAACAACACCGCATCGTTGCCAAAATCGACCAGCTCATGGCCCGCTGCGACGAACTGGAACAACAAATCGACGTCGCCACCAGCACACAGACCGAACTGCTGGATGCCGTGATGGTGCAGGTATAGGGAGATACCATGCAGCTGAAATCGGTTTATATCGGCCAGTACAAAAACCTCAAAGATTTTACCCTGGACTTTGACGGTAACAGTTTTATCGATGTCTTTGTCGGCAAAAACGCCACCGGCAAGTCCAATTTGTTCGAGGCCTTTATTGAAATCTTTCGTCATGTCTACGAGTACGACAAAGACAAGGCTGCATGCGATTTCAACTATCGCCTGAGCTACGAAATAAACGGCAGAGAAACCAAACTTTCCTGGAAGAATGGTGCTCTTAGGATTAACGGTGATGAACGCAAAACCATCGGCAAGACACCATTGCCGGACAATGTATTGATCTACTATTCCGGTCACAATGATACGGTGGCCGGGTTGGTGGAGAAATACGAAGTATCCTTCCGCAAACGCATCAAGAAAGCCGACTTTAACGAGAGCCGTCGGTTTATTGGCATCGGTCCGGAATACAAGGAGTTGCTGCTGGCAGTGCTGCTGATGCAGCCCGATGCCTGCAAGGCGCGGCAGTTTATCTGCCAAAAGCTGGGTATTGAAACCGTCACCCCTGAAGTGCGGCTGGTTTTGAAGCGGCCCGCCTATGCCGCTGATTCTCGCTTTGATATCGAGTACAACGACGAGACCGACCGCTATTGGAAGCCGGAGGGAATCACCAAAACTTTTCTCGACCGTTTGCACGGATGCATCAGCACAGCGGGCGACGGCCCGGTTCGCTCCGAAGGTTATTTCGGTTCCGATGACCGTTATATCCTCTATTACGATATTGGCAAAATCCGGCACGAATTCACCGATGTCAGCGCTCAAGGGCTGTTCAGACAGTTTGACAATCTGAAAACTTTAGGGATGCTGGCAGAGATTTCCATTCCCCTGAAATTAACCGGCGCTGTAAATGCCGACATCGCCCACTTCAGTGACGGGCAATTTCAATCCGTTTACATCTATTCCATTGTGGAACTGTTCAAGGACCGCAATTGTGTCACCTTGCTGGATGAACCAGATTCCTTCCTCCATCCGGAATG
Organism: Geobacteraceae bacterium; assembly: GCA_027064785.1. GTDB lineage: Bacteria > Desulfobacterota > Desulfuromonadia > Desulfuromonadales > Geopsychrobacteraceae > Desulfuromusa. The sequence continues at coordinate 423 of JAMOPE010000222.1, read as the reverse complement.
GCAGTTTGATTTTCTCAAGCAGGTATTCGAGATCACCGATACCGCAACCAAGAATAATCATCTGCTGATGAGCAGCCATAGTGCGGTCACCCTGATTCCCCACGACAAGCAGAAAATCAAATTTTTCGATATCAAGAATAATCAGGTCAATTGCTACGATTTGCCTAAAACAGTTGCTATCAAGAAGCTTAGCGCCGATCTGATCAAATATTCAGAGCAGGAACAGCTGCTAAGTATTATCAATGCCATCCAGATTGAAAAGAAACCTGTGCTTTTCACTGAAGGCAGCACCGACCCTGTCATTCTCAAAGAGGCATGGTACAAACTGTTTGATGAAGATATGCCGTTTATTCCCTTCTATGCCTTCAGCTGTACCTATATCAAACAACTGCTGACCGACAACCGGATTCATGCCGAGATGGA
>JAMOPE010000221.1 GCA_027064785.1 Geobacteraceae bacterium | reverse complement strand
TATGCTCATTCAATGGAGAAACCCAGGGAACCTGCGCGCCGAAAAACAAACTACGGCCACACCACTGCCCTAACAACGTACTGACAACATGATACTGATTGACAAAAAGGGTACTCTTCCAGAATTTCAACATCTCTTTACTGACATCAAAGCTGATCTGGTGCGGGTCAACGGAAACAATAATGTCAGGAGAAAGATCGACGTCCAAAAGTCTTCGGGAAATCCGTGAAACGGCGATAACAAACAACGAATCTCTATGCTCAATGACCCACGGCAGGATAGCATCCAATGAAGGCCCACCTCCAAGCACTATCGCCGTTTTTCCAGAGAATAGTCCTTCCAGATGAGCGGCTGAAACCCTGTTTTCAGCAATATTCTCCAGTTGCCGCAGATTAAAAATTTCGGCGCCCAACTCAGCGTTGGTACTCCATTTAATTTTCTCCAGTTCTTCCTGGATCTGAGCTAGCAACTCAAAATAATCACTAAAACGGCCATCCATAGCGGCAAAGGAGGAAACAAGCTGCAAATTTCCCAAATAAACAAAGTTTTTATATCCAATCTCCTCCGCACATTTCAGCCATTCATCAGCAGTTGTTATATATATTTTTTCATGTTCCGATTCCGGGGGAAGAGATTTTATGTGGGGAAGGATCGCCGGCGGCTCAATAAAGATGTAGTAGCTTCCATCTGGAAGCCCCTTTTTGATGACATACTGCGACAACAACCCGCTGTCGCTTCCGACAATAATGTACAGAGTATTCTCTGCAAACAGGCTCTCACCAAAATGCTTTTGAAATACAACGCTGGAGCCAACTTTATCAAAAACAGAACCGTTAACTGCGTAAAGGTATCTGTCACCAAAAGAATTTACGAAAAACGGACCAACGCCACTTGCAGAGTTTTCCATACGAGCCCCTTATGGTTGTACTAATTAATTTTGACAGCTTGAGCCACTGCTGTCTCACAGTTTAATCAATAAATAGTCGGCTTGGAACCTGTTAGCGTTATAATGATCTCACCAAAAAACACAATAACGACAAGGAGTTCCAAGCCATGGCACATTGTAATACTGTTCTTTCTCAAATACTGCGTATTTTTCCGAGACATGAATCTCAGACTCTGACAGACGCTTGATGCGTCCATGATCGAACTCACCCTGTCGCTGTTACCATGGGCTAAGTACCGCAAGAGCAAGGGCGATGCAAAGCTCCACCTTGGGCTGGATGCTGAAGTCTACCTCCCTGCGTTTATCAGTTTGACATTATCGAAAGAAGATCCTTACATCGATAAGCTGGAAGTTCGGTATTATACTCGCCCCCCTATTTAATCCCGTAGGTTTTATCATGCGGTCCAAGCAAAATAAACTTCAAGGTTTCATCACCACAATCGCTACAATCACCACAGTTAACAACGATATCATCGCTTTTTCTACGACAACTACGACAATAGAGATAAATAATTATAAAATTTCGCTTTACCGGACAAGAATAAAACCCCTGAAAGTTACCCTTTAGTGGCTCGCCCATGGCAACAGGAGCTTCGATGATCATATCAACCTTGTGCTGAACCAATCTTTTGATTGCTGCATGTTTTTTGAGGGCTTTCATAAATTCGGCTTCAAAACGAATATCCATCAGCTGTCAAAAACCTCATCGTAACCGTGCCATTTGGCACTACCATCAATTAGTTTTTGCTGGGCGCACTCCATAGCTTTTGCGAATGCTGGATGAGACAAAACGGCTTCTGTACTTTCGTTATCAATACGTCGTTTAAGAGTTAGCAAATACTGGGTCATGACTTCAGCTACCGTAGTTCGATTTTCTTCGGCAAATAACCTAGCGAAATCAGCGAGATCCTGATCCAGGCTTATGTTGATACGTGTTTTTGGCATGTCGCACCTCCTTCATAATATTTCCCATTATACACACGCTATGCACATACCGTCAACATCACGACCAATCAAAAAAGGATCAACCCCTCATTAGCCATGGGACACTACTGAATATCCTGAAATACTACAAAACCCCGAACAACAAAATTTCCCGCTGGCTTACAGAAGGGGTATTGCTACCCTTGAAAAAAGGGCTCTACCTTGTCGCACCAGAAAATGACGGCCCAATCTGCCCGCTTCCCCTGGTCGCCAATACATTCATCCTTCAGATTCCACCCCATGATGGACACCCTTACCGGGCACACCAAATAGAAAGGGCGGACACAACGGCCCGCCCTCGACATTAATAAATTACGGCATTTTCTTTTTATTTTTCGACCGTCGGCAAGGGTGTTTGCGGACTGAAATTTGTTCCCTCAAGAATTACCTGCAACGCACGGTTGGTCTCAGGAGCAAACAGAATGGGTGCTGCTAAATTCAA
>JAMOPE010000220.1 GCA_027064785.1 Geobacteraceae bacterium | reverse complement strand
TTGGGTTTCTGATCTGTTGGGGAGGTCAGCATGGTGTAGCCGATAATAAAGCTCAGAATGATGGCTCCGAAGGCAATCTTAATCAAGACCGACTTTTGTTTTGATCTGACAAATTGAAGCATTTGGGTGAAACTCCTCAGTGACATGTTTTTGGGGTTGATTTAAGGCAAAAAACAGCCTCGTATGTTAGACCAGCAAATTGCTCAAAAGCAATCATTTTTTGCGAGCTTAACGCTTGCTTAAAAACAGCTGGTTTGCTAGAGTGACCGAGCTTTTTCACTATGGGGAAACGATTATATTTAAGGCCGCTTACGGCATTATGGGATGGCTATGTTTAATATTTTTAATAGTATTTGGGGCATGTTTTCGAATGACCTCGCAATTGATCTTGGAACGGCCAACACCCTTGTTTTTATGAAAGGGAAGGGCATTGTTGTCAGTGAACCCTCGGTTGTTGCGGTTAAGACAGGGGCAGCCGGGCAGCGTAAAGTGCTGGCTGTCGGGACTGATGCCAAAGAGATGCTGGGTCGGACTCCGGGGAGTATTGTCGCTATTCGACCGATGAAAGACGGCGTTATTGCCGATTTTGATCATACCGAAGAAATGCTGCGGTATTTTATCCGTAAGGTTCATAACCGAAAAAATCTGGTGCGTCCACGGATTGTTATTTGTGTCCCGTCGGGGATCACTCAGGTCGAAAAGCGGGCTGTGCGTGAATCCGCTGAGTCGGCAGGAGCTCGTGAGGTCTATTTGATCGAAGAGCCGATGGCTGCTGCTATCGGTGCCGGTCTGCCGATCACCGAGGCGTCCGGAAATATGATTGTTGATATCGGTGGCGGAACAACTGAAGTTGCAGTGATTTCCCTTGCAGGTGTTGTTTATGCCCAGAGTGTCCGGGTTGGTGGCGACAAGCTCGACGAAGCCATCGTCCAGTATATGAAGCGTAAGTACAACATGCTGATCGGTGAACGGACTGCTGAAGCGGTTAAGATTGGTATTGGTAATGTCTACGTGACGGATGACACCCCTATTGTTATGGATATTAAGGGTCGTGATCTGGTGAGTGGCATTCCCAAGACGATGGAAGTCAATTCTGATGAAGTCCGTGAAGCGATGTCGGAGCCGATCAATACGATCGTTGAAGCTGTCAGAATCTCTCTGGAACGGACTCCTCCTGAATTAGCTGCAGATATTGTCGATAAAGGAATTGTCCTGGCAGGTGGCGGCGCTTATCTGAAAAATATGGATATTCTGTTACAAAAAGAGACGGGCTTGCCGGTTGTTGTTGCCGAAGATCCACTGTCGTGTGTTGTTCTCGGTTCGGGTGCAATTCTGGATCAACTCGATTTGTTGAAGCAGGTAGCAATCTCCTCTTGATGTAAAATCGACCTGACGGTCGTGAGAGTCATTATCGGGAGGATCAGTGTTGATCCTCCTTTTTTCATATCATCTGAAAGTTTTTCTGGAGCAGTCAGTGCGTGAGTTGTTGAGACGCTACCGATTTTTACTGCTGGCAGTTGCCTTGTTGTTGGCGACTGTTATCCTCTATTCCTATAATCTTCGTCAAAAAACCGCGACCACTTTTTTTGAGCGTGCTGTTATTACCTTTGCCTCCCCGTTTCTCCATAGCGTTGATCATGTCGTTGATTTTGCCAATGGAACCTGGAATGATTACCTGTGGCTGGTTAATACACGGCAGAGAAACCTGATTCTTACTCAGGAGAACCAAAAACTGCGTGCCCAGCTACAACAGGTCAAAGAAATTTCGTTGCAAAATGTGCGCTTACGTAAACTACTGGCGTTTGTTGATGATCTTGATCTTCCGGCATTGCCGGCTCAGGTGATCGGTGAGGATGCAAGTAACTGGGCGCGGACCATTATTATCGATAAGGGAACCGATGCCGGACTCGTCAATGGCCTGCCGGTCGTTGCTGCTCAGGGTGTTGTCGGAAGAATTATTAAAATCGCCCCGAACAGTTCGCGGGTTCTCTTGATTACTGATGCTTCTTCGGCGGTTGCAGCACTGATTCAGCGCACTCGAACCCGGGGGGTTGCTCGTGGTCGCGGTGACGATTTATCGATTGAATATGCTTTGCGGAATGCCGATATCAACGTCGGTGACCTCCTGGTGACTTCAGGAATGGGCGGTATTTTCCCCAAGGGATTACCTTTAGGGAGGATTAAGTTGGTTAAAACCGATCAGTTCGGGTTGTTCCAACAGGTTCAGGCAACTCCAACAGTCGATTTTTCCCACCTTGAAGAGGTGATGGTCATTGTCGGAGAGAACCCATGAGGGGTTTTTTTCTTTTCATGTTTGGTGGATTTTTTTTCGCTTTGCTCCAAAGTGGTGTCCTGCCGCTGTTTCTTCCACCCGATTGGCGTCCAAATCTGATTTTAATTCTGATTCTTTATTTAGGCCTAAGTGAAAATTTGCTGCGAGCTTTGGTTGCTGGATTGCTTCTCGGCGCGATTCAGGACAGTTTTTGCGGTCCCAGCCTGGGGCTGTATGTTTCTGTGTATCTCATTGTCGTGTTGGCGACCCGTCTTGTTTCTGAACAACTCAATGTTGAGAGTCCGCCATTGTTGCTACTTGTGATTGCCGGTGGAACGTTGCTGCAGAACCTTCTTGTCGGTTTTTATCTCACTGTTTTTGCGGAAGCGGCTCCGGTACTGCATATTCTCATTCCTGCAATTCCGAAACAGTTATTAGCAAATATGTTTTCTGCTGCTTTGCTGCTGTTCCTGCTGCTCCGCTTCCAGAGAATGCTCGGCTATCGTCCCGGTCTCGCCGGTCTCATTTATCAGAGTAAGAGCCATGGGACTTGATCTGAGATGGAAAGAGCTTCCGGTCGTTCAGCGCCGCTTTCTGATTTATTCTGTTGCGGCGGCGATGATCTTTCTGCTGTTGCTGTTGCGACTCTGGTATCTGCAAATTATCAGCTACGAGGTTCTGCAGGAGCGATCTGTCCGTAACCGAACCCGGGTTCTTGCCCTTGATGCCCCGCGTGGACCAATTTACGACCGTAACGGAATTCTTCTGGTTGATAACCGTCCCTCCTTTCAAATTTCAGTCATGCGACAGGATGTTGAAGATCGGGATGCTCTCTTTAAACGTTTGGCCCCGCTGCTTGGTACCAACATTGAAGGGCTGGAAGCACGCTGGCAGGAGGGGAAACGTTTTCCTGTTTATCGACCGGTTGTCCTGGCTGAAGATGTCAGTCGCGATGTCATGGAGACTGTTCAGGAGCATAGCGTTGAGCTGCCGGGGATCCTGACAGAAGTTCGCCCGGTGCGTGATTATCTTGAACATGGCTCGGCGGCGCACCTGATTGGATATTTGGGGGAAGTGACCGAAACAGAATTGCAGAGCGATGAATTTACCGACTATCGTCCCGGGGATTCGGTTGGAAAAACAGCTTTAGAGCGGACATTTGATAGTTATCTACGTGGAGCAAAAGGGCGCAAGCTGGTTGAGGTTGATGTCCAGGGGAAATTGCTTCGCCAGCTTCAGGTTGAACCGGCGTATCCCGGGAATAAAATTTATCTGACCCTTGATCGTGGATTGCAGCGGGCAGCCGATGAGGCATTTGGTGACCAGTCAGGGGCGGCAATTGCCCTTGATATTAAAACCGGTGATATTCTGGCGATGGTGAGTCGTCCGACGTTTAATCCCGCTCTGTTTGTTCGGGGAATCGCCGGTGACGAATGGAAAAAACTGGCACAGGATCCACGCCATCCCCTGCAAAATAAAGTTATTTCCGGACAATATCCCCCTGCTTCAACTTTCAAAATAGTTGTTGCTCTGGCCGCCTTGCGTGAAGGGGTGGTCGGGACAAAACGAACGATTGATTGCAAAGGGGATTTTGTTATTGGTGGTTCCCGTTATCGCTGCTGGAAAAAACGGGGGCATGGCCCGACCAATTTGAAGAAGGCGTTGCGTGAAAGTTGTGATGTCTGGTTTTACAATGTCGGGCTTGAGTTGGGGATCGATAAACTTTCAGCAGCAGCTAAAGAGTTTGGCTTAGGATCACCGGTCGGTTATCCCTTGCCGGGTGAACGCTCCGGGGTTATCCCATCTCAGGAATGGAAAAGACGCTATTACAATAAACCATGGTACGCTGGCGAAACTGTTATTGCATCAATCGGGCAGGGCTTTGTCCTTTCGACTCCTTTACAGTTGGCAGTTATGATGGCAACGGTTGCCAATCAGGGGAAAGTTCTGAAGCCTCAGGTGATCCGCCGGATTGAGGATTGGGACGGTAATGTTCTGGTTGCTCCCGAAACAGAAGTTATCCGTGAAGTCAAATACACCCCAAAAGTATGGAAAGCGGTGGAAGACGGATTGGTTGCAGTCGTCAACGAACCACATGGAACTGGTCATGCAGCACATCTTGATGATGTCGTCGTCGCCGGAAAGACCGGAACATCGCAGGTTGTCCGGCGAAAGTCGGATGAAGAGGAAGAACTTGATGATAAGGGAGAAATCCCTTATCGGCTCCGTCCTCATGCTCTGTTTGTTGCTTATGCTCCCGCGGAGAAGCCGGAAATTGCTGTTGCTGTTGTCGTTGAACACGGCCAGTCGGGTGGCCGGGCTGCTGGACCGATAGCAAAAGCGATTATTGCCCGCTACATGGCAGATAAAAAAGCAGCACTGCTAGAGGAGGATTAAGCGATGTTTGATCGCCGTCTCGTTTCTAACTTTGACTGGGTTCTGATCCTGACTGTTCTGCTGTTGGCAGGTGTCGGTATCGCCAATCTTTACAGTGCGACCGCAAGTTGGGGTGCCGTAGCAACACCTCTTTATCTCAAACAGCTGCTCTGGTTATCCGGAGGAGTTGTCATCGCTCTGATAATCTGCCTGTTTGACTATCGCCATCTTCAACATTTTGCGGTCCACCTCTATGTAATCAGTGTTGTGATGCTGGTCTATGTTCTGGTTCTGGGGAAAACAAGTATGGGGGCAACCCGCTGGATCAATCTCGGTTTCTTCAACCTGCAACCGGGAGAGGTGATCAAGGTCGCAATTATTTTGCTCCTCGCACGAATTTTTGCCGAAACGGCGAACCCTGTAGGGTTTGGTTTTTTTGAACTCTGGAAGCCTGCTGTGTGGATTTTACTGCCTGTTGGGCTGATTTTAAAAGAACCCGATCTGGGAACTGCCGCAATGGTTGTTTTTATTGCCGGAACAATGTTGCTGTTTGCCGGATTAAAACGTGGAACCTTGATTGGCTTAGGTTTGATCGGAATTTTGACGGCGATTGGAGGCTGGTTCGGTCTACATGATTACCAGCGTGCCAGAATTCGTACATTTATGAATCCTGAAGCTGATCCATTGGGCAGCGGTTACCACATTATTCAGTCAAAAATTGCAGTTGGGAGTGGTGGCTTCTGGGGGAAAGGTTACATTCAGGGGAGTCAATCACAATTATCTTTCCTGCCTGAACGTCATACCGATTTTGCTTTTTCTGTTTTTGCAGAAGAGTGGGGGTTTGTCGGCTGCTTCGGACTGCTGTTCTTTTATCTGTTTCTGATTGTCTGGGGATTGTATATTGCCCGGCGGGCTGCAGACCGGTTTGGTCTGTTTCTTGCCGTCGGGGTGACGGCGATGATTTTCTGGCACATTGTTGTGAATCTGGGGATGGTGATCGGGTTGCTCCCGGTTGTCGGAGTCCCATTGCCGCTGTTTTCTTATGGTGGAACGAGTATGGTGACGACGATGATTGGGGTCGGGTTGCTGATGAATGTCAGTATGCGGCGGTTTATGTTTTAAACTTCTGCCTGCTGAAAATGGGGGAGAGAAAAGTGATGGCGATGAACGCTCCGGTCGAAAAAAAGCCGTAGATTGTGGTGGAAGCTGATTGCTGGGGGGCTGCTCTTGCAGAAATGCCGTATCCACCGGTGACTGAATAGGTTATTTACTTTTTTTTTCAGTGCTGTGATTTCCACTACGTAGAAACGCTAGCCGCTCGTTAATTGTTTTTTCGTACCCCCGATCGGTCGGGCGATAGAAGTTTTTTTTGTCGATGGCATCGGGAAGGTGGGTCTGATCAGCAAACCCATCCCGGTAATTGTGGGCGTATTTGTATCCCTTACCGTAATCGAGTTGTTTCATCAGCTTTGTCGGAGCGTTACGGATATGTTTGGGGACGGGCAATGCCCCCGATGCTTTGACTTCTGCCTGTGCTTCGTTGATTGCAGCGTAGCTTGCATTGCTCTTCGGTGCAGTTGCCAGATAGGTCACTCCCTGTGCCAGATTGATGCGTGCTTCGGGTAAACCGACAAAGTGGACAGCCTGCTGGACTGACAGCACTATTTGCAGAGCCCGCGGGTCGGCGTTGCCGATGTCTTCTGAAGCAAAAATGACCATCCTCCGGACAATAAACAGTGGATCTTCTCCGGCATCAAGCATTCGGGCTAACCAGTAGATTGCACCATCGGGATCAGAGCCGCGCATACTTTTAATAAATGCCGAGATAACGTTGTAGTGTTCTTCACCGCCTTTATCATAAAGGAGTGCTTTTTTCTGCAATGCTTCAAGAGCGATCTCGAGTGAAATTGTATTGTTCGGGGCTGTTGCTGCTGCGACTTCGAGTGCACCAAGAGCAATTCTTGCATCTCCTCCGGCCTGTTCAGCAAAAAAATCGAAAGCGGCTTCATCAACCCGCAGTTCAGGTCTATTCAGCCCCTGCTGCGATGTAACTGCGCGCTGAAGAAGAATTTTCAGATCCTCGGGAGCCAAGGGTTCGAGGACAAAGACCCGTGAACGTGACAATAGTGCCGAGTTGACTTCAAAACTGGGGTTTTCGGTTGTGGCTCCGATCAACGTCAGGTCGCCCTGCTCGACAGAGGGGAGAAACGCGTCCTGTTGTGCTTTATTGAAGCGGTGGATCTCATCGACAAACAGTAACGTCTTGCGACTATGATAGTTCCGCTGTTGTTTTGCTTCGGCAACAATTTCCCGCACGTCTTTGATGCTGCCGAGCACCGCCGAAAAGAAGACAAAGCGACTTTTGGTGCAGTTGGCAATGACACGTCCGAGGGTTGTCTTCCCCGTCCCCGGCGGTCCCCAGAAAATAATTGAGGTAAGTTGGTCGGTTTCGATCAGTTGCCGCAATAATTTCCCCGAACCCAACAGATGATGTTGACCAACGATGTCTGCGAGGGTTTGCGGCCGCATTCGTTCTGCGAGGGGGGTATTGAGATGACTTTGTGCGGTTTGTTCAAACAGATCCATATTCGCTCCAGAAAAAATCGGTGCACCAATGTAGCACGCCATTTGTCTTCTCAACAATATCCAATGAGATAGACTTCTGTGGCTCTTTTATGATAATTGTCAGCCCTTGTTTTTCTGGTTATCGATAGGTTGCATTTATCCGCTTTATACTGGTGAGTTGATGCTGAAAAAAATTGGTATTTACGCGAAAAAAAATCATCCCGATGTCGAACAGATTGTTTCTGAAATCTGTGAGCGGTTCAGGCGGGAGAACATCGAAGTTTTCCTGGAAGACACCCTTGCCGAACAGATTGGGCAGGTGAATGGAACGTCTGGTGAGAACATTCCTGCCCTCGTCGATATGGTGATCGTCCTTGGTGGTGACGGAACGCTGATTTCTGTGGCACGTCAGATCGGTGATCGTCACGTTCCGATTATCGGGGTTAACTTAGGGCAGCTTGGGTTCCTGACTGAAATTACCCGGGACGAGCTTCCTGAAATGTTGGAGCGGATTATCGCCGACGATTATAAGGTCTCTGACCGGATGATGCTCGATGCGGCCATTCGGCGCAATGGCAAAATTGTCGGGAAATTTACCGTTCTCAATGATGTTGTGATTAATAAGGGTGCTCTGGCGCGGATCATCGATATGGAAACCTGTGTCGACGGTCGCCATCTTACCAGCTACAAAGCCGACGGCTTGATTATCTCAACGCCTACGGGTTCCACGGGTTACAACCTGGCTGCGGGCGGTCCGATTATCTATCCCGATATCAACAGCCTTTTGATCACACCGATCTGTCCCCATATGTTGACCAATCGGCCGATCATGGTCTGGAGTCGGTCGGTGATTGAAATTAAACTCAAGTTTGAAGATGATGTTGTTTTTTTCACCGGTGACGGTCAGGTGGGGTACAAATTGCTCCCGGGTGATGTCGTCGAGGTCAGCCGTTCTGAATCCAGAACCCGTCTGGTGACCAGCCCGAGTAAAGATTATTTTGAGATTTTACGGACAAAATTGAGTTGGGGCGAGCGCTAAGTGCCAAAGTTATGTTAACCGATCTCATTATCAAAAATTTCGCTATTATCGAAAATCTGCACGTCACTTTTGGAGCAGGTTTCAATGTCTTAACCGGTGAAACCGGTGCGGGCAAGTCGATTATTATCGATGCTGTCAACCTGTTGCTTGGTGGCCGGGCGCGCGGCGAAATTATTCGGACCGGTGAAGATCAAGCCGCTGTTGAAGCAATTTTTGATCTGGGTGATGATCCGTTTTTGCGTGATAAACTGGAGGAGGCTGGACTTGATGTCGACAGTGAACTGCTGGTGCGGCGGGTGGTTGCCCGTTCGGGGAAAAACCGAATTTTTGTCAATGGTTCTCCAGTTTCTTTGACCCAATTGCGCGAACTGGTGAGTGGCTTGGTCAATATTTATGGCCAGCACGAACATCAGAATCTACAACGAACAGAGACTCACCTGCATGTCCTTGATGCTTTTTCTTCGTTGCAGCCGGCACTCGCCGCTTATCGCAATGCATACGCCGATTGGCATCGTCTGCAACAGGAACTAAGTCATCTGACTCTGGCAGAGCGGGAACGGCAGCAGCGTCTTGATATGCTTCGTTATCAGCAGCAGGAGCTTACCGGGGCCCAGCTGACGGTTGGTGAAGATGATGACCTTGAGCAGGAGCGGGTGATCCTTCTCAACGCAGAAAAATTAACAGCGGCGACTGTCGGCGGTTATGAAAATCTCTACGCCGGGCAGGACGCTGTGTGTGAAAAAATTGCCATCGCTGCCGACCAGCTGGAGGCATTACAAAAAATTGATCCGCAACTTGGTACGTTGGCTGAGACGTTGCGTAGTAACCTGTATAGCCTCGAAGATGTTGCGACAGAGTTACATGATTATGCCGATAAGCTCGATTTCGAGCCGCAGCGGCAACAGCAGGTTGAAGATCGATTGGCGCTGTTGGGGCAGTTGAAAGGGAAATACGCACCGACAATTGCTGAGTTGATTGAGTATCTGGATAAAATCACCCTTGAGCTCGACGATCTCGATAATATCGAAAGTCGTCGCGAGCAACTTCAGCAGCAGCTTGAGTTGCAACGGGAGAAACTGTTACAGGCTGGAACGATTCTTACTCAGCAACGTCATGACGGAGCTGAAAAACTGGCGATTGCTGTTGAGCGTGAACTGGCCGACTTGGCGATGCCCAAAGCGAGTTTTTCTTTACGTCTGACCCCATTGCCAGAACCGGCTGCCGACGGTTTAGAAGCCGGCGAGTTTTATCTGGCGGCTAATCCGGGTGAAGAGGCGCAACCTTTGGCAAAAATTGCATCAGGTGGTGAACTGTCGCGGATTATGTTGGCACTCAAGCGGAGTGTTCCTGCCGGCGATACGGTAAAAACGCTGATTTTTGATGAGGTCGATGCCGGGATCGGTGGTGAAGCAGCTACGGCCGTCGGAGAGAAAATCAGTCGCTTGGGCAAAGAGCTGCAGGTGCTGTGTGTGACTCATCTGCCGCAAGTCGCAGCCTTCGCCGACCACCATTATTGCGTTGTGAAAGAGGAGGTTGAGGGACGGACAACAACAAACCTTGATTTGCTCGATATCGAAGCGCGAACAGCTGAAATGGCACGGATGCTCAGTGGTTCACAGGTGAGTGAACAGACCCTGCTCCATGCCCGTGAACTGATAGATAAATCAAAATTACTGGTTGCTTAGAGAATTGATGGAGAAACTATGATCCGCCATGCACGCCTTCCTGATGTCCGGGATATCCATAAAATGTTACTTACCTATGCTCAGGACGGCCAGTTGTTAGGGCGTTCTCTCGCTAATATTTACGACTCAGTCCGTGATTTCTATGTTTACGAAGAAGATGGCGTTATCCTCGGAGTGGGTGCTCTGGCTATCTGCTGGGCTGACCTTGCTGAGGTGCGCTCATTGGCTGTCGCTCCCGGTCAACAGGGAAAAGGGATTGGTCGGGGCATTGTCGAGAAGTGTCTTGAGGAAGCTGTCGAGCTTGGGTTGAAGAAGGTTTTTGCTTTGACCTATCAGCCCGATTTTTTTAAGCGGCTCGGTTTCTACGATATTGAGAAATCAGAGTTGCCACAGAAGGTTTGGGGAGATTGTATCAATTGTGTTAAATTCCCCGACTGCGATGAGTTTGCTCTGGCAATAGATTTGTTGGAAAAAAACCAAAACTATGTTATTAATGAAAAATAATAATTTAGAGTTCAGGGTTTTGTTTTAAGTGAAGCGGTCGATTCTCAATTCTCTCGGCGGTTTTGGAGTTATTTTGGCGAAGCGTTTTTCGGTCATACTCGTCCCCGAAGGGGATGGCACGGTTAAACGGCTGCATTTGCGGAGTAGTTATCTGCGTTTTGCGCTGTGCTGCTGCGGTATTGTTCTTGGCTTCCTGGCCTTTTTCGCCCATAGCTATTATACCGACCGCATTGATAGAGAAGAATTACAACGACTACGTATTGCCACCAGTGAGCAGCGTCAGACGCTGAATCATCTGGTTACCGATCTTGGTAATGTTCAGCAGCAGATGAATATCCTATCTGGTGCGGAAGCACGGGTACGCCAGCTGGCGAATCTGGAACCGGTTGCTGAAGATATTCCCGTTGCTATCGGTGGACTTGCCGAATCTGAACCAGTCGCCGTTGTTGATGATATTCAGCGACAGATCAATCGGCTGCAGGTTGAAATTGAGTTGCGTCGGCAAAGTCAGGAAGTTGTCCGTAATCTGTTGAATGATCAGGTGTCTCTCAGTCGTGCAACACCTAAAGGGTGGCCGACCAAGGGGTGGTTGACCTCTTACTTCGGTATGCGTAAATCACCTTTTACCGGGCGGCGGGTTATGCACGAAGGGCTCGATATTGCTGCAAATGTAGGAACTCCGGTTGTCGCAACGGCAGACGGGGTTGTTGCCCGGGTTAAATATTCTCCCGGTTACGGGAATATGCTCATCATCGACCACGGTTATGGTTATCGCACGGTTTTCGGTCATAACTCAAAGATTCTGGTCAAGGCAGGGCAACACATCAAGCGCGGTGATGTTGTTGCAAAGGTTGGCAATACCGGCCAGTCGACAGGGCCACACCTTCACTATGAATTGCGCCTCAATGGGGTTCCCATCGACCCGCGTAAAACCCTCTAATTTCTCTTTTTTGATTCAGACTTCCCCTTGAATATTTACCTCAGGTGTTCCCCTTGAACTCCCCGTCTTGAGTGTCTCAAGCCGCTTAAATACTTGTGGGTGCTTCTTTTAATATGCTACTATGCCGCCCATTGTCAGCCGTGTCATTATCGGCTTTTTCTCTTATTTTTATTTTGCATATCATCCCACTTTGAACCAGTAAAGCAGGGCTTTCCGGAGTTATCCATCACCATGATAGGTAAGCTATTAAAAAAAGTTGTCGGCAGCAAAAATGAACGGGAATTGAAAAAGCTGCAACCGATTGTTGATAAAATCAATTCGCTTGAGCCAGGTTTTGAGGCTTTAAATGATGAACAACTACAGGCAAAAACGGATGAGTTTCGCCAGCGGCTGAGCAATGAAGAAACTCTTGATCAACTTCTCCCAGAAGCTTTTGCGACGGTTCGTGAAGCGAGTAAGCGGGTTTTGGGGTTGCGTCCTTTTGATGTCCAGCTGATTGGTGGCATGGTCCTGAATGCCGGTAAAATTGCCGAGATGAAAACCGGTGAGGGTAAAACGCTGATGGCGACCCTGCCGATCTACCTCAATGCCTTGAGTGGTAAGGGGGTTCATGTTGTTACGGTCAATGACTATCTGGCAAAGCGGGATGCTGAATGGATGGGTAAAGTCTACCAGTTTCTCGGTTTGACGGTTGATTGCATCGTCCATGGCCTTGATGACGCTCAGCGTAAAGCCGCTTATGCTGCTGATATTACTTACGGAACCAATAACGAATTTGGATTTGATTATCTGCGCGACAACATGAAGTTTGATCTGGATGAGTATGTCCAGCGTGATCTTCACTATGCGATTGTCGATGAGGTTGACTCGATTCTGATCGATGAGGCCCGAACCCCCCTGATTATTTCGGGTCCCAGTGAAGCTTCCAGTGAGCTTTACTATATGGTTGACCGGATTATCCCGATGTTGAAACAAGGGGAAATTATTGAGGAGCGTGACGGCAAAATCGGTCAGTCGACGAAAAGACATACCGGTGAATATACCGTCGATGAAA
>JAMOPE010000219.1 GCA_027064785.1 Geobacteraceae bacterium | reverse complement strand
GCAGAATTTTTCACGCTGCTGATCCAGTTTCGCTCTCTCATCGGCAGAAAGTTTTCCGGAATAGGTCTCTTTCTGTTGCTGACTCTTTTCCTTCATATATGGGCATTTGCCGCTCCAACCGGCGAACGCTATGGTTGAGAATCCAAACATGGCCAATACGGCTATCATAATAATCCCTTTTGTATTTCCTTTCATGTTGTACCTCCTTTAATTGTAATGCGTTATGATTTGTTGTAATTAATCAGAAAAGCAGCTGCTTTTTAAAAGCCGTTTGGCTTTGTCTTAAGAATAGAGCAAGCATGGTGCCAACACCCTGTTATGTCGGATTGGATGCAATCTATCTGTCTGTAATAATGTAGTCTTTTTTATGTATTTTGTTTTGTAGGATGGAATGTGTTAAGGCATGTAGATACGGAGGTGATACAAAAATACCCAGTTTGTTTTGTTCTTAATGGTGCTGTGGGGTTAAAAGGGGCAGTTTGTGAAAAAATGGGCCTTATATCTGGTTATCCGGATATGCCCAGGAAAACAGTTCAAACTTCAAGAGGGCTGAATTGTGGAGCAATGGCTCTTTTCGGTAGTATCATGGATAATTGGTATCAGCTCAATAATTAGGGGAATAACAGTGAACGTAGCGCTGGGGCAATACGTTGTGCATATACGCCATCTCGATTTTTCAGCACAGGAAGTTTTGCCAAGACAAGGGCAGTTAATTATTCTCTTTTTATCATGAGCATCAATTTATTCCATAATCTTTGAGTTTTTTGTGAAGAGTTTTGCGGTTGATTCCAAGCCTGCGGGCAGTTTCGCTTTTATTTCCACCACTGTCTTTAAGTGTGGCCAGAATTGCCTCTTTTTCAATTTCGTTCAGGGGGCGATTGGCTGCAACCTGTAGGGGCAGAGCTGTTTCCTCTTTTTTTTCATCATAACTTGAGGTGATGGTGACAGGCAGATCTTTCTCTGTGATGTGTTCATCCGGCAGGAGAATCACGGCGCGTTCAATGACATTTTCAAGTTCCCTGACATTGCCGGGCCAGGCGTATTTTATCAGCATGTTCATTGCCAGGGGAGAAAAGCCTTTGACCCGCTTGTGATTTTTTTTTGCATATTTCTCCAGAAAATGCTGGGCGAGTAAAGGAATATCATTTTGACGTTCGCGTAGCGGCGGGATACGTAAGGTAACAACGTTCAACCGATAAAATAGGTCTTCCCGGAATTTTCCTGCTTTGACCTCCTCCTCAAGGTTCCGGTTGGTTGCGGCAAGAATACGCACATCCAGACTTAATGTCTCATCTCCACCGACACGCTGTATCTCTCTCTCCTGAATAACTCGTAACAGCTTGGCCTGCATTGCAGGTGAGGTTTCACCAATTTCATCCAGAAAAATGGTCCCCCTGTCAGCCTGTTTGAATCTACCTTCGCGGCGTTTGTCGGCACCGGTAAAGGCCCCTTTTTCATGGCCGAACAGCTCAGACTCCAGTAATGTCTCTGTAATTGCAGCGCAATTGACTACTACAAAGGGCTGATTTTTGCGCTGGCTGTTGTGATGGATGGATTTGGCGATCAGCTCTTTACCGGTTCCACTTTCTCCGGTGATCAGAACGGTTGCCTCTGATGGTGCAACCATGGACATCATGTCAATGAGTTCTTTCATCGGCTGGCTTTTTCCGATAAGATTTTCCATTTCGTAATCAGAGTTCAACTTTGATTTTAAAGTCGCATTTTCCTCTTTAAGACCGGCATGTTCCAAAGCACGTGCCAGGCTGATTTTGAGCACTTCAAAATCCAGGGGTTTTGTTAAATAATCGTAAGCCCCGGATTTTAAGGTTTCAACTGCCGAATCAACGGAAGAATAGGCGGTCATTATGATAATCGGAATGGCCGGATTATACTGTTTGATATGTTTCAGAGCCTCTATACCACTCATCTGAGCCATGCGGATATCCATCAGGACCAATGCGAACGGTCTTTCCTTGACGTTTTCAACGGCCTTGACGCCGTCGTCAGCTGTAGATACCTTATAGCCCCAACTTTTGATTATGGTTTGAAGCGTTTTCAGATGGTTTATATCATCGTCTACAATCAAAATGTGAGGGGATCTTTGTATGATCATGATAACCTCATTTCGCTGTTTCCATGTGGCAGGACAATCGAGAACACGGTGCCCTGACCAATGATGCTTCTAACTTTGATTTGTCCTTGATGAGCTTCGATAATCTTGTGTACAATCGCCAGGCCCAGGCCGGTACCTTTTGGTTTGGTGGTAAAATAGGGGTCAAATATCTTGCTCAGGTTTTCTTCCGATATCCCCGAGCCACTATCTTTGATGTCAATTGTGATGTTCCCTTTTCCGTCTGTGGAGGTAAAGATGGTTAATTTGC
>JAMOPE010000218.1 GCA_027064785.1 Geobacteraceae bacterium | reverse complement strand
CCGGTCATCATGATTGAGCCGCCAGCTAGCCATTCCAGTTCCAAATCACCACCACGCAAGTGGTTGGTGATTTTCCGCTCAGTGCGCCCGGTCAAAACACCGGCAGTTGTCACGGCCGAAGCACCCGTTCCACACGCGAGAGTTTCGCCTGAACCCCGCTCCCAGGTCCGCTGGATCACCTCTGTCGGGCTGACCACCTGGACAAATTCAACGTTCACCCGTTCGGGAAACCATGGATGGTTTTCAATCAGGGGGCCGATCTCAGCGACCGGAAACGTTTCGACATCATCGACAAAGACAACAGCGTGAGGGTTCCCCATCGAGACTGCAGTTACCTCATAGTGCTGGCCGGAAACTTCGAGAGGAACAGCAATTGCTTGTTCCTCTGCAGCACCTGACATCGGGATGGCCCCACGCGTTAACTGCGGAGCCCCCATATCGACACGAACCCGTTCGATCAATCCCGACTCACCGGGGAACAGGGTTAATGACAGAATCCCCGCACCTGTTTCAGCCGTAATTTCAAGAGAATCGACCAAACCATGATCGTAGGCATATTTGGCAACGCAGCGAATTCCGTTCCCGCACATTTCACTTTCGCTGCCATCGAGGTTAAACATCCGCATCCGGACATCAGCAACCTCTGACGGAAGGATCAGAATCAAACCATCCGATCCAATCCCAAACTGACGGTGACTAACCCGCCGCGCCAGATCCGCAGGATCATCAACCTGCTCTTCAAAACCATTAATATAAACATAGTCGTTGCCAGCCCCATGCATTTTTGTAAATTTCATCTTTACTCCGCAACAAAAATTGAGATGCAGTTAAACACCTACCAGACAACATCCTCTGCTATCCGTGGTATAAATACTTTACACGACACTATAAGTTGTCCTTGCCAGCGACTCAACCTGTTTTCCGATGGATGAACAATTATGTCGACACTCAAAATTATTCAGATAAATGCCAGTGATATGGCGAATTATTCCTACCTGATTTACTGTCCCGAAACCCTTCATGGAGCAGCAGTAGATCCATCATTGTGGCCGGAGAAACTCCTCGAACATGCCAGAAAAGAAGGAGTAACGCTGAAGCTACTATTGAATACCCATGGCCATAACGATCATATCGCCGGCAATCGTCTGATTCAGAAACAGGCAACCGTTAAACTGGCCGCCCATCCTCTTGATCTTGCAGAAGTTGATATTCCATTACGCGATGGGACAACCCTGACGTTGGGCAACGGGACAATTGATGTTATTCACACCCCCGGTCATACTCCCGGATCGGTTGTCTTTAAAACCAAAACAGCGATAATTACCGGAGACACCCTGTTCATCAGCCGCTGTGGACGTGCCGACTTCCCCGGAAGCAGCCCTGAGGGTCTTTATGACAGTTTACAAAAACTTAAAGAACTCCCTGCTGAAACGCAGGTTTTTCCCGGTCACAATTATGGTCCGATGCCGATATCAACATTGGGATGGGAACTGGAGAATAACGATTTTTTGAAATGTCCGGATCTGACAAGTTTCATCAAATTGAGGATGGGATAAATATCGGACTTGAAGGAAAATCAGGCAGAGCGGCGCAGCGCAACAACCCGGGTTCCTGCTAAGCGATCATTCCAACCCCGTCGCTCGGGACTCATCAATACAAGCAGATAACCCAATCCCACCGGAAGCAGTTGCAATAACCCACCGACACTGCGCAAAAAAGCCTGAGCAAAAACCAAAGGCTCACCATCAACCGTCTCAACCCGCAACCCGGTTAGCATTTTCCCCGGAGTTTGACCGACAAGAAAATGGAAAAGGGTAAAATAGCCAAAAGCCAGGAAGAAAATAACCAGAAAATACGGGATAGAAAGATCAACCAGAGTTTCTAACGATGGGAGAAAGTGGCTTTCGTGCGATGACATTGCTGCTTCTGCCGCAATAATAAAACTGATTGCGACAACTGCAATTATGACGAAATCACACACAAAAGCACCAATACTCCCGGCAAGAGAGGGAGCATTTCCTTCTTCACCAACAGGAGCAATTGGAGGCGATATTACGGGAGGAGAAACCTCCGGCAGAATCTCAACCGGTTCGCTAGCAACAGCAGTCGATTCTTCAACCGATGTTTCATCGGCAACAGACGCCACAGCAGGGGCTTCAATCGGCCGTTCTTCGTCAATGGAAGGTGTCGACTCGACCGGTTGCGGCGTTACAGCAACGGCTGATTCTTCCTCGAAGAGATATTCTTCTACAATTTCTTCAGTTTCTACCGGGGCAGGGAGGGATATCTCTGCCTTCTCAACAACAACTGCTGCCGCTGCCACAGACAAAGAGATTTCATCCTGAGAATCAACCGGAGCCCCCACAACCTGTGAGGACTCCGGTAAGTCAAAAGGGCGTTCGGGGCCC
>JAMOPE010000217.1 GCA_027064785.1 Geobacteraceae bacterium | reverse complement strand
CAGCTCCAATTTTATTGCACTTCTGACCCGCTTTCTTGAGGAACGGCTGCTACCGACATCGACACTTCATGGCGTTTTGATTGATGTCCTCGGAATCGGTGTTTTGCTGCAAGGGAAAAGCGGTGTCGGGAAAAGTGAGTGTGCCCTTGAAATGATTTTGCGTGGCTACCGACTGGTTGCTGATGATATTATCAGGGTACGTTTTAAGCTGCCGTCGGTTGTTTTTGGTGAAGGGATGGATCTTCTCCATTACCATATGGAAATCCGTGGCCTCGGAATTTTGAATATCAAGCATCTATTTGGTGTTGCTGCCATCCGCGAACGGAAAAAAATTGACCTGGTGGTTGAATTGGTGCGCTGGGAAGATGGTAAGGAATACGACCGCCTCGGGGTTGAAGAGAAAACGTATAATATCCACGGTGTTGAACTTCCTTTTGTTCGTATCCCTGTTGCACCGGGCCGAAATATCAGTACGATTGTTGAAGTCGCTGCCCGTAATCAGCTCTTAAAAGAGATGGGCTATCACAGTGCCCGGGCTTTTCAGGAACTTCTTGAAAAGAGAATGGCGGAAACGGCACATCTACATGCCCATACGATTATTGGAGATAATCTCGAATGAGCCAGCGCCTGCTCATTATAACCGGGTTGTCTGGTTCCGGAAAAAGTACTGCGGCCAGGGTTCTGGAAGATCAGGGTTTTTTTGTTGTTGATAACTTACCGTTGGTGATGCTCCCCGATTTTATGGAGCGGACACGTGAAGGGTTAAAACCGGGTGCCGGGGTCGCTGTTGTTATTGATGTGCGGAACCGTGGTTTTCTGTCAAATTATCGCGATATCTTTGATTGTTTGAAGGCTGATGGTTATCAGTTAGATATTTTGTTTTTTGAAGCGGCAGATGCCGTTTTGCGTCGTCGTTATTCGGAAACGCGTCGCTCTCATCCGTTGGCCCCTGTTGAGACGGTACAGACGGGGATAGAGCGAGAGCGGGAACAGTTATACCCGTTGCGTGAAAGTGCGACAAAAATTATTGATAGCAGTAATTTAAACTCACGACAATTGCGTGAGTTGATGCTCAACTTTCTTGGCGAGAAGCATCGCTCATTGTTAATTGTCAACTTAGAGTCATTTGGTTATCGGTATGGCTTGCCGCCGGCAGCGGATCTTGTTTTTGATGTTCGATTTTTACCGAACCCTCACTATATTGACGAGTTGCGCCCGCTGACGGGATTGGAACCGAAACTTCGTGAGTATGTCCTCTCTCAACCGGTGTGTCGTGATTTTCGTAAGCATCTCGATCGATTATTGATTTTTCTTCTGCCGCACTATCAGGTCGAGGGGAAAAGCTACCTGACGGTTGCTATCGGTTGTACCGGTGGCAGGCATCGCAGCGTTTCTATTGTCGAAGATTTAAAAAGCAGTTTTCCGGAGCGCGATGTTGTCCTGCGGGTCAATCACCGTGATATTACCAAGGGGTAGTTGATGATCGGAATTGTGATTGTGACTCATGCCGGGCTTGCCGATGAGTTGTTGCATGCTGCAGAGTTGATTCTTGGACCGCAAACTGCGGTTCACTCAATCAGTATCGGTCGTGATATTTCTGTTGATGTTGCCCAGAAGAAGGTTGAAGCCGCTGTAACACAGGCAGGAGCTGATGGTGATGGAACACTGATTCTCACCGATTTATTTGGTGGAACACCGACGAATATCAGTGCTGAGTTCCTTCAGGAAGGGGTTGTGGAAATTTTGACCGGGGTTAATTTGCCGATGTTGATAAAGAGCCTTAGTGCCCGGAGTGCGCATGATCTGGATGGGCTTGCTGTTCTGTTAAAAGATTACGCAAAGAATGCCATTATGAGGCCGGCCGAATTATTGCGGCCACCACAGGGATAATTTTTTGGAGAGTTGATGAGTCTGGTTCTGGTTCGCATCGATAATCGATTAATTCATGGGCAGGTTCTGGAAGCGTGGGTTCCTTTTGTTCACGCTGATTGTCTTGTTGTTGCCAATGATGAAATTGCTGGAAACACCCTGAAAAAAATGATGATGCAGGCCTCTGTTCCCAGCCGGATGCGGGTTGAGATCGGGTCGGTTGAAGATACTGTTAAGCTCCTCACTTCGGCAGAACTCAGTCATTATCGGGTATTGTTGTTGTTTGGAACGACCTCTGACGCTGTCCGGGCTTTTCGTGCCGGCTTGGGATACGATCGCTTGAATCTCGGGAATATGCACGCAGACAAAGGGAAGGCGCGCTACAGCTGTACCTTGTTCTTGAATGCTGCTGATCTGGATAACTTGGAGTTACTCGAGCAAGCTGGGGTCAAGATTACTTCCCGCTGTATTCCTGCAGATGGCGACCGGCCCTGGCGTAAACTCATCCCGGCAAAAGGGGGCAGTCATGGCATTTAGTTTAGGGCTTGGAGCTCTCGTGTCATTGATCTGTGGTCTGGATCGGGTTGCGATGTTGCAGATCATGATCTCCCGCCCAATTGTTGCTGCGCCACTCACAGCTTTGGTGCTCGGAGAGCCGATGGTGGGTTTACAGATCGGTGTGATGGTTGAGTTGCTGTGGTTGGCCCGACTGCCTGTTGGTGCTGCCGTTCCACCGGATGACACGCAGGTTGCTGTGGCGGCAAGTGCTCTTGCTGTTATTCTCGGTCATTCACTCGGTTCCTCTGGAGTTGAATTGTCGTTGATTTGCCTGATGATTGCGATTCCACTTGGGAAAATCGGACAATTGTTTGAACGCCTCGCTCGCCGATACAATGGTCGTTTAGCCCGACGGGTCGATGATGCTTTGGATGAAGGGTCTTTTTTCGTTGCAGAACTTCAGCATTTGCGTGGGTTGACAAGCTTCTCTCTGGCTGCAGTTGGGACTTACGCTGTGATAATGGTCGGTGGATTGCTGACGATTCCGTTGGTCTGGCCCCTGGTACAGCAACCTCTGGGGTATTCATCTGCCTGGGTTCAATTGGCTCTGCCACTGGTTGGAATTGCAGTTATTCTTGGAACTATTAATGTCAGTCGGGCGATTACATTGTTCTGTGCTTCGTTTTGTATGGCCTTCCTGTTGATGTGGCTGGTGTAATGATGACTGTCCCGCGATCGACCCGAGTCTATATCTGGTTTCGTTTGCTGTTATTGCAGGCAAGCTGGAACTTTGAGCGCCTCCAGGGGGTGGGCTTCTTTTATGCCCTGTTACCGGGGCTGAAAAAGCTCTATCGGGATGAAAAATTGCTTGAAGTGAGCCGCAAGTATGACGGTTATTTCAATACCCATGTTTATCTGGCGCCGATGGTTGTCGGGGCAGTTCTGAAACTGGAAGAAGAACGGGCTGCCGGTCTTACGGATGCTGATACACTGATCGATGATTTCAAAGAGATGGTTGCGGCTCCCTATGCTGCTATTGGTGATGCCCTGTTCTGGGGAGGTCTACGTCCGTTGGCAGCAGGCGTTGCACTGTTTTTTGCTGTCAAGGGAATCCTCTGGGCCCCGCTGATTTTCATTGTTCTCTACAATATTGTGCCAATCTGGTTTCGAACCGTTTTTTATGTCAGAGGATATCGACAGGGGATCAAGTCTGTTGAATTTATCCAGCAGCACCGGTTGCCCGATTGGGCGATTCATACCAAAGAGGCTGCAGTGGTTGTCCTTGGCGGGTTAAGTGCCTTCATGGTGTTCTCTCAGTTAACGCACCATCAATTACCAAGTTGGCTGGGTTTGCTGACGTTGGTTCCGATGGTGATGTTAAGCCTGGTTGCCCGTAAGGGGGTCTCAACATTGATGCTGATTTTTATTGCGGTGACCACTATCCTTCTTGTTGGTGTGTTCTGGGTTGATATGGTCCATTTAATTGATTCATGGGGGATAATGTAATTATGCAGAACCGAAATTTTACAATTATTAATCGTCTTGGTTTGCATGCCAGGGCTGCCGCTCAACTGGTCCAGACGGCCAATCGGTTCAGCTCTGAGGTTGTACTCATCAAGGATGATGTTGAAGTTAATGGCAAGAGTATTATGGGAATACTGCTTCTTGCTGCTCCCAAGGGAACCGAACTGACAGTCACGGTTGAGGGAGAGGATGAAGAACAGGCAATGAGCGTGATTGCTGCATTGATTGAGGATGGTTTTGGTGAAGACTAAAGTCGCTCAAGATACATATCTTGTTGGCATCGGGGTCTCCCCGGGGATTGCTATCGGTGAAGTGAGCCTTGTGGATCAGCGTCCGCTAGTCGATCGATCGCTGATTGAAGCTTCTGAAATCGAAGCGGAACTCCTTCGCTTTCAGAAGGCCGTTGCACGGGCTCGTGAACAGCTGGAAAAGATCAAGCAGGCAGTGTCACGTCAGAAGCATTTACGTGAGCATCTGTATATTCTCGATACACACCTGCTGATTCTCGAAGATGACATGCTGGTTGGAGGGACCGAGAAAGTTATTCGTGAGCAAATGAATGCTGAGGGGGCTCTGACTCAGGTTCTTGATCAACTGCGGGCACTGTTTGATAACATCGATGATGAATACCTGCGGGAAAGACGTTCTGATGTTGATGCTGTCGGAGACCGGCTGTTGCGGATATTGACGGGTGTCAGTGAGCGTTCGATTGGAAATATCGGGCGCAAATCATTGATCGTTGCTCACGACCTTTCTCCTGCCGAAACGATGCAGATGGACCGCTCCAAGGTCCTCGGTTTTATTACCGACAAAGGTGGGCGAACGTCACATACAGCCATTCTGGCGAGATCTCTTGATATTCCTGCTGTTGTTGGTCTTGAATCGGTAACATCAATGGTTTATGACGGTGTTCCCGTCATTATTGATGGTTCTACAGGGGTTGTTGTCCTCAATCCGTCGGAAGAGACGTTCAAGGAATATCTTAAACGGAAGCAGACCTACGAATATCTTGAGCAGGATCTTGAAAAATATTACCAGCTCCCCGCGGTCACGACGGATAATGTGCATGTCGCATTGCGTGGAAATTTGGAAATTTCCAGTGATATTGATCACGCGAAAAAATTCTCGGTTGATGGAATTGGTCTGTATCGTACCGAGTTTCTTTACCTGGGGCGGAGTACTCCTCCTGATGAGGAGGAGCAATATAACGCTTATTGTGAGATTCTCCAACAGGTTGAAAGTGACACCGTAACGATCCGGACATTAGATATCGGTGGTGATAAATTTGTTCCTGAGCTCAACCTTGAGGATGAAGCAAATCCAGCAATGGGATTGCGGGCCATCCGCTTTTCTCTGCATGAAGAACGCCTTTTTCATGTCCAGTTACGGGCAATTTTGCGGGCCTCAAGTTGCGGTCGGGTGAAAATTATGTTTCCGATGATCAGTGGTGTCGCTGAAATTCGGGCGTGTAAAGAGATCATCAGAGACGTTCAATTGGAACTGGATACTGAGGGTATTGCCTACGATCCCGATATCCCCATTGGAGTGATGATTGAAACACCATCGGCGGTCATTATTGCTCCTCTGCTGGCACAGGAAGTCGATTTTTTCTCCATCGGAACAAATGATCTGATACAGTACTTCCTTGCCGTCGATCGAGGCAATGAGCACGTTGCCTATCTGTATGACCCGTTGCATCCGGCGATTCTGCGTGCGTTGAAAACAACCTGTGATGCTGCCAATGCTGCCGGTATTGATGTTTCAATTTGTGGTGAAGTTGCGGGTGAACCGCTGTATACATTAATCCTTGTCGGCCTTGGTTTCCATGAATTATCAATGAACCCGGCCTGTGTCCCACGGGTGAAACGGGTCCTGCGACAGGTTTCAAGAGCCGACGGGGAAAAGTTGATCGAAAAATTACTATTGCTGTCGACCAGTAAGGAGGTCTCCTCAGCTGTTGAGCAGGAGATGCGAAACCGGTTGCCCGAAATATTTGCACAACCCCTTATCTAGAAACTGTACACGTGAAAGGAACATGATTAATGTCTATGAGCGATTTTTTATTTACCTCTGAGTCTGTAGGAGAGGGACATCCCGACAAAGTTGCGGATCAGATTTCTGATGCTGTGCTTGATGCTATTCTTGAGCAGGATCCCAAGGCCCGGGTTGCTTGTGAAACGCTGGTAACAACAGGAATGGCAATGATTGCCGGTGAAATAACCACCACCGCATATGCGGATCTTCCTGCGATCGTCCGTGAAACAATTAAAGAGATTGGCTATAACGATTCGGCGATTGGGTTTGATTATAAAACCTGTGCTGTTTTGACCTCAATTGATCAGCAGTCACCCGATATCTCGCAGGGTGTCAGCGAGGGTGAAGGCCTCTTCAAAGAGCAGGGTGCTGGTGATCAGGGCTTGATGTTCGGGTTTGCCTGTGATGAGACTTCGGAATTGATGCCGATGCCGATTACTTTTGCTCATAAACTGACCAAAAAACTTGCTGATGTTCGTAAAGACGGGACGCTTGACTTCTTGCGCCCCGATAGTAAGTCTCAAGTTTCGATTCAATATGTTGATGACAAACCGACCCGAATTGATACTGTTGTTATTTCAACTCAACACGGTCCCGATGTCAGCCACGATGATTTGAAGGATGCTGTCATCGAGGAAGTTATCAAGCCGATTCTTCCCGTTGACCTTCTTGACAAAAATACCCGCTACCTGATTAATCCGACGGGTCGCTTTGTCGTTGGAGGTCCCATGGGTGACTGCGGACTGACTGGGAGAAAAATCATTGTTGATACGTACGGAGGTCAGGGCTCGCACGGTGGTGGTGCTTTCAGTGGTAAGGACCCATCCAAAGTTGATCGCAGTGCATCATACATGGCGCGTTATGTGGCAAAGAATATTGTTGCTGCCGGACTGGCCAGCAAGTGTGAGGTGCAACTTGCTTATGCGATCGGTGTTGCGGATCCGGTTTCTGTCATGATCAATACCTTCGGGACTGGAAAAATTCCTTCGAACAGAATTGCTGAAATTGTTCAGGCTGAGTTTGATATGCGCCCGGCCGCTATTATTCAGCAACTTGATCTTCTGCGTCCTATCTATCGTCAAACCGCTGCTTACGGCCATTTTGGACGTGAATTGCCTGGATTTACATGGGAAGTCACGGATCGGGCCGATGCTTTACGTTCTAAGGCAGGGATCTAAGCTTTTAGAGTATTGCATAAAAGAAGGTGAGCTTTGTTGCTCACCTTCTTTTATGGTTCAGTCGCGAAATCGCAGTTTCAAATCATGGTATGCGTCAATTCTTCGATCGCGGAAGAACGGCCATATCTGCCGGATTTTTTCACTGCAATTAAGATCGATTTCGGCATACAGTAGCTCTTCTTTTTCACTTCCGATAACGATGATTTCCCCCTGACTGCCGGCAACAAAACTATTTCCCCAAAACTTGGCTCCTGTGGTCGAACCACTTGGATCTACTTCAAAGCCAACTCGATTAACGGTAATTACCGGGACACCATTGGCGACAGCATGCCCCTGCTGAACAACCTTCCATGCGTTTAGCTGGCGTTGCTGCTCTTCTGCTGAATCGTCAGGGTTATAACCGATTGCAGTTGGGTATATCAACAGCTCTGCCCCGGCTAATGCCATCAAACGGGCCGCTTCTGGGTACCATTGATCCCAGCAGATCAACACTCCGAGCCTTCCAACAGATGTATCAATGGGAGTAAAACCGAGATCACCGGGGGTAAAATAGAACTTTTCATAATATCCCGGATCATCGGGGATGTGCATTTTTCGATAAATTCCGGCAATATGACCATCTGTTTCGATGACAACGGCCGTATTGTGGTATAGCCCTGCCGCGCGCTTTTCAAATAGAGATATGATCAGAACAATTCCGTGTTTTTTAGCTATGGCTGAGAAAATCCCGGTCGATTCCCCGGGAATTTCTTCCGCTAACTTAAAATAGTCGATATCTTCGGTCTGACAAAAATACCGCGAGGTGTGGAGCTCCTGCAGAATAACCAGTTTTGCACCTTGAGTTGCCGCTGTGGAAATCTGCTGACAGCTTTTATTTATATTTTCCTGTTGGTTGTCTGAGCAGCTTTGTTGTACCAAGGCAACTTTTAGTGTGTCCATGACAGAATTCCTTGCGGCAATTGCATGGTAATGCAGTGAAGAGAACCGTGCTGTTTAATCAGTGTTTGACAGTCGATACCGATAATATCACGATCGGGAAATACTTGGCTGATTGTTGACAATGCCAGCTCGTCGGCAGGATCATCATAGGTTGGGACAAGAACAGCCCCATTTATGACCAGAAAATTTGCATAGGTTGCAGGTAGACGCTCCCCCTCATCGAAATGTGCTTGAGGCCAGGGCAGGGGGATCAGTTGAAAGGGGGCATCTGTTCTGGTTGTGAACTCTTGAAGCTGTTGTTCCATCCGCTTTAGCTCGGTGTAGTGTTGATCTTTCTTATCATCGCAGCGGACATACAAAATTGTGTTGTCGGGACAAAGCCGTGCAAGGGTGTCGATGTGGGAATCAGTATCGTCTCCAGCCAACCAACCATGATCAAGCCAAAGAATATGGTCACAACCGAAATGTTTTTTTAACTCGGCAATTATTCCGTTTTTATCGAGATGTGGGTTGCGGTTCGGGTTTAGTAGGCATGCCGATGTTGTGAGGAGGGTTCCCGCTCCATCACTTTCGATACTTCCTCCCTCAAGAGTCAAAGCGATTTTTTTGTATCGACAGTTTTGCAGTGCCGTTATCTGATTTAATTGTTTTGTGGCTTGATTATCTTTTTCTGCTGCAAATTTTCCGCCCCAACCGTTAAAAGTAAAATCGAGGAACACGGGTCTGTTGTTTGAAAATATTGTAATGGGGCCAAAATCACGAACCCACGTGTCATTTGTCTCAATCGAAACAATGAAAATTTGAGTCAGATCAATCTGCTCATTAGTCAGCAGGACCTGAACCCCTTTGGGTTGTGGCGTGATGATGATGACAGCTTCAAAGCGACTGATCTGTCGAACCAGTTCAATATAAACACGAAACACTTGTTGAAGGATCGGCTGCCAGTCGGTTTGTTCGTGCGGCCAGGCAAGGAGGACGGCGTCCTGCGGTTCCCATTCTGCCGGAAACCGCAGGGTCATTGCGGGGGGATGATTCATATCAGAACCATGCTAGGCAGATATTTACGCTACTCTTCAATTGTCACTTTTTCAATAATTATGGCTTCGGTCGGGACGTCCTGATGGTGGCCACTGTTCCCTGTTGTTGTTTTGGCAATCTCATCAACAATATCCATTCCTTCAACGACTTTACCGAAAACAGCATAGCCGTAGCCGTTTGCTGTTTTATTTTGGTGATTGAGGAAATCGTTGTCAGCCAGATTAATAAAAAACTGGCTACTGGCACTGTCAACAACTTGTGTTCTTGCCATGGCGAGAGTCCCACGTAAATTTTTTAAGCCATTGTCGGCTTCATTTTTTATTTCAGCCTGAGTTCTCTTTTGCGCCATGTCAGGGGTGAATCCGCCGCCCTGAATCATAAAACCGGGGATAACACGGTGGAAAATAGTTTGCTCATAAAAACCATCACGAACATAGTTGAGAAAATTTTCTGTTGAAATCGGGGCTTTCTCAGCATCCAATTCAATGACGATTTCCCCCTTATTGGTTTCCATCTTAACTTTTGGCTGTGCTTCCATGATAAATCCCTTCCATTTTTTCAGGTGTCTGTTCAGTGAATGACAATATGAGTGACATACTGCCGCGATTCCCATGCGAAAGACAAGGGGGTTTTTCTAAGAAAGGGTCCTCTGGGTGTACCTGAACTGAGGGGTTAGGAAAACGTTGATTTGTTCCTAAGGAGGATTTTGAACTGATCATTGGGGACGGGTTTGCTGAAAAGATATCCCTGATAGAGAGGACAACCTTTGTCCTGCAGAAAATCGAGCTCGCAGCGGGTTTCTACACCTTCGGCAATAACTTTAAGGTTCAGGTGATTTGCCATCGAGATAATCGTATCGACGATTGCTGCATCATTGCTATCGGTTTCAATATCCTTGATAAATGATTGATCAATTTTCAGGATATCGAGAGGCATTTTTTGTAAGTAGGCGAGTGAGGAATAGCCCGTTCCAAAATCGTCAATAGATAGTTCGATTCCCAGTTTTTTCAGCGCGTCCATCTTTTCAATGGTATCGAGGATGTTATCAATCACCATTCCTTCAGTGAGCTCTAACCCTAATTGTGTCGGATCTGCCCCGGTTTGTTCCAGAATCTTTTCAACCTGATTGACAAAGTTGGGTTGGCGGAACTGCCGTGGACTAACATTGACGGCGAGGTGATGGATTGATAGCCCTTCATCACTCCATGCTCTTAGATGCTCGCAAGCAGTTCTAAGAACCCATTCTCCAATCGGGAGGATCAAACCCGTTGCTTCAGCAATTGGAATAAATGTCGCGGGAGAAATAAATCCTTTTTCGGGATGCTGCCAGCGTGCCAGTGTCTCGGCCCCAAGAATTTCTCCCTCGCCGTTAACCTGTGGTTGGAAAAATAAACACAGCTCACTGCGTTCTAGGGCGTAGCGCAACTCTTTTTCGATTGCGAGTCGACTGTCGGCCGCAGATTGCATACTTGGGAGGAAGAACCGGATGGTGTCACGACCGTCATCCTTGGCTTTGTACATTGCTGTGTCGGCGTAGCGGAGGATATCGTCGCCGGTCTCCTGATGGTTTTTCCCCGATGGGAACATTGCGACACCGATACTTGGAGTGATATGCAATTCGTGTCCATCAACAAAATATTTTTCAGCTAAGTGTACTTTGATGCTTTCGGCTTTTTGTTGGGCGAGAGCCGCTGCACTGGCTTCATCATTACCGAGATCAGAAAGAAGCATAACAAACTCATCACCGCCTAGACGTGAGACCGTATCTTCTGACCGTAGATCATGAAGAAGTCTTTTGGAAACTTCCTGCAGCAAGGCGTCCCCGATTGGGTGTCCCAGAGAGTCGTTAATGTTTTTGAAGCGGTCAAGATCGAGAAACAACATTGCCCCAAAATGGCCATAGCGGCGAGCCCGGGAAATATTTTGCTCAAGTCGGTCAAGGAGCAGCCGTCGGTTTGGAAGTTCTGTCAGTGCATCGTAGAACGCAAGATGCTCAATCCTTGCTTCGGCTTGTTTACGATCGGTCATGTCGCGCAGTGTTGCGCAAATTTTATCATCAGACTGATTGTTCCCCAGAATATAGCTGGCGTTCAGGGAACAGGGGATGAGAGTTTCATCTTTATCGCGTAAATGCAGTTCGTAGTCCGAAATTTTATTCTCAGCTTTTAGCTGTGCTAAAAGTCGATTACGGTCATGTAAATTGGGGAAGATCTTTTCGATATTGGTCTTGAGTAAGTCTTCCCGTTGGTATTGGGATATATGGGCAATGGACGGGCTGATTTCGGTTATTGTGCCATTGCGTTGGATTTCGAGGTAAACGTCCTGCAGATTGTCAAAAATAATCCGATACTTTTGTTCACTGTTTTTCAGTTTGACATGAGACTGGTTAAGATCTTTGACCGCCTTTTGGAGAGCCTGGGTTCGTTTTGTGACCTCTTCCTCCAGATGTTCCTGATAGACACGGTTTTCTATAATCAGTCGCGACCGTTCCATCGCCTGATTGATGGCGTGTAAAAGGATCGACATTTCCTGAATTGGTTTAAGGATGTAATTCCACGCACCGCGCCGGATTGCTTCGATGGCATCACCGATAATTCCGGTTCCGGAAACAACGATAATCGGGGTGTCGGGGGACACTTTTTTGATTTGCTCGATGACATCCAGTCCGTCCACTTCCGGCATTCTCAGATCGCAGAGGACAAGATCGGGGTTTTCTCTGTGGAAAATTTCCAGGCCTTCCCGCCCGTTTGTCGCTTCCAATACCTGAAAATCGTAATCCTCCAAAAACATCCGAAAACTGTCACGGATATTCTCTTCGTCATCAATTGTCAGTATGACCGGGTTTCTGCGTTGGTTCATGTTGATACGATCCTGTCGTCAACGAAGTCTGAAAGCAATGATTTTTGCAACTCCTGTTTACGGTATTGGTGAAGATGTATTATGCCGTGTTCTGCATCGTTAGTCAAATTTAATTGTTCTGGGCAAGAAAGGTGGAAAACCTGCTTGATGCCCCCCCCTCATGGCTCTTATTTTTAGCGAACAAGTGTCCGAATTGTTTGATCGGTTTCGTTCTTAAGGATTTCGTTAGCTTCATCACTCAGATAGAATTTTTCATAAAGATCTTCGTGGATATTACGAGTACAGGTGTCGCCGTTAGATCCATAGCCGAACTGGTAACTTAGCAGATTGGCGACGTGGGTTGCCGCGATGATGTCCCGGTCAATGGGTGTCGATTGGGGCAGGTGATGCCAGCAGATAGCATTAACGACAAATGGTGGCAGTGCCCACCACTCGGCAAGGAAGCTCCCTAGCTCAGCGTGATGGGTTTTGTAGATTTCCTTTTCCGCTTCGGACAGGTCGCACGATCGCTTTTTCGCCAATTCGATTGCTTTTTCAAAATATTGAGGGAAAAAGCTCGCAGAGGCAAGTTTACCCATATCGTGCAATAGCCCGGCAATGAATGCCCGATCGTGCTCAAAATAGTCTGTCGGTAACAGCGATTTGAT
>JAMOPE010000216.1 GCA_027064785.1 Geobacteraceae bacterium | reverse complement strand
AAGCAATGTGGGGCGTCATATAACAATTCGGAGCAGCCAGGAGAGGATTATCTTCGTCGGGAGGCTCCTCGGATAAAACATCTGTTGCGTAACCACCCAGGTAGCCATCTTCCAGTGCCTCGGCAACCGCTTCTTCATTGATCAGCTGACCACGACCGGTATTGACCAGCAAAGCCCCCTCTTTGATCCGTGCCAAACGCGCTGTATTAACTAGGTCTTCAGTTGTTTCGGTCAACGGACAATTCAGGCTGATCACGTCGGCAATCGAAAATAATTTGTCGATATCGATAAATTCCCGCTTTGTCTCAGCTTGATACTTTTCGGGGTTAGCCGTGTGAACCAGCACTTTCATCCCGAAAGCTTCGGCAATCTGAGCAACCCGGCGGCCAATCTGTCCGAAACCGACAATCCCGATGGTTTTCCCGGCAAGCTCCATCAGTGAACCGGCTCTAAAACTGAAATCTTCGCAGCCAACCCAATCCCCCTGCTTCACCAGAGAATCGTGCAAACCAACACGCTGAGTCATTTCCAACAGCAACGCAAACACCATCTGGGCAACCGAATCGGTACTGTACCCGGGGACGTTGGTGACAACGATGTTGCGTTTCTCAGCAGCCTGCAAATCGACAACATTGACTCCGGTCGCCAGAACACCAATATATTTGACCGCTGTCAATTGCTCCAATGTTTCTGCCGCAAGCACTGTCTTGTTGGTGAGGACAATATCGGCATCGTGAGCCCGCTCAACAATCTGATCAACAGCCGTTCGCTCGTAGATCACGCACCTTCCGAGTTTTTTTAATGGTGTCCAGTCGAGATCCCCGGGATTAAGAGTATAGCCATCAAGAATTACTATTTTCATTGGTCATCCTTTTTGGTTGCACTGCTGCCGAACAAATCAGCGAGGACCTGTCGCTCTTCACTCGTCACAATATCAACAGAAGGTCGTGGAGCATGACAAACCCGGTTACGTCCCGTCTCTTTGGCCTGATACAGGTAACCATCTGCCTCTTTGACCAGTTCTTCGACCGTTATATCGTTCGGGCTGGTATAGGTTGCGACTCCCAAACTGATTGTCATCATCAGGGACTTGCCATCAACATCAAGAGGAGATGTTTCCACACACTCTCTGATCCGTTCAGCGACAGGAAGGCAGGCCGATAGAGTGGTATCGGGAAGAATGACCGCAAACTCTTCTCCACCGTAGCGACAGGGGATATCGAGTTTCCGGACCGTTTGTTGTAATAGCCGGGCAAGGTGAACAAGGGCCCGGTTCCCGACCTCATGCCCCCACTGGTCATTGACCTTTTTGAAAAAATCGATATCGATCATAATCAGTGAGGTCGGCTGACCACTCCGCTGTGTCCGCTCAATTTCCTGCTCCAGAGCCTGGACAAAATAGCGGTAGTTGGCGATTCCCGTCAGGGTATCGGTCCGGACAAGATTGGAAAGTTCGGTCAGGCGATGACGCAGATCGGCAACTTCACTGAGGATATTGCAGTCGGATTCACCAACGGGACAGATCAACGGGGTGGGTGGTGGATTATGTGATTCTTCCTGCTTGGCAGTCATCCTGCCTTTATAGGCAAATATCGATCAGGGATCAATCGATATTTACCCGACGCGGGGAAATTCGATCAACTCAGGGCCTCGGAAAGTTCAGCACTCTGCTCTAGTGCTTCCTCAATCAGCGGGAAAAGCTCATCATAATTCAGAGCAAAAACCTCTGCAGCGGCAGTAGTGAGAGTTTCACTACAATCGCCTCCTTGAGTCTGTTTCATCAATGCGGCAATTTTAATGGAGAGAGGGATTGTCTCGTTATCAAGTTCATGATGCTCCCCGATCCCGAGGATCAGAGATTGGGGAAAATCCCACTTCTGTGCCATCAGGGCTCCCAGCGTTGGATGGTCAATCCCGAAAAGCTGCTGCTCCGCAGCAGCCAGATCAACGTCCCCGGTCTGCCACTGCTGGTACAGCTTGCGGTAACGCTCCCCTTCGCGATTCGCCAACACCGGTATTGCCATATTTTGCAACAGACCAATCGTAAAAACATCACTCTGGGTATTGGGATGGAGAGCTGTCGCCAGCACCCGCGCAACGGCAGCCTGCCGGGAGGCCCCTTTCCAGAAATCCTGCATATCAAGCCATGCAGCCGCGGAATTGGTTGTCAAATTCGATTTAACCGCAACCGAAAGAATCAGTGATTCCAACCGCGCCCGACCCAATAAATTGACAGCATGTTTGATATTGCTAACCTTCCGTGTCAAACCAAAAGCAGAGGAGTTTACTGTCTTCAGCACCCGGATATGGAGACCGGGATCGTGCTCGAGGTCTACAGCAAGGTCGTTGATGCAGATTTCTGGATTACGCAACTTGCCCAGTAAACTGATGACCGATGACGAAAAACTGGGG
>JAMOPE010000215.1 GCA_027064785.1 Geobacteraceae bacterium | reverse complement strand
AAAGCAGAGGTGAATACTCACAGAGGACCTATGCTACCCTGCAGGAGCTTAAAGAACTGCTACAGGGAACACCCATCATAACGGTTATTTCTGTTTTCTCCGAAAGAGATCCGTTTTCAGGCTTGAAACCCGGTCCAGAAACAGGAATCCATCCAGATGGTCAAGTTCATGCTGGATAGCAATCGCTTCAAACCCCTCGGCTCGAACGACCTGCAGCTGCTGGTTCTGATCGAGAAACTGGACAACGATTGATTCGGCCCGGGTGACATTCCCGGTGTAGTCGGGGACCGACATGCACCCCTCACGGACCACCTGACTTCCCTCTTTTTCGATAATTTCAGGGTTGACCATCTGTAATAGCCCGTGGTTTTCCTGCTTCTTCCCCAGCTTGCTTTTTGAAACATCGACAACGGCAGCCCGGCGAAGGTCACCGATTTGCGGTGCGGCGATACCAACGGAGTGCCCGGCCTCAACCATCGTATCGACGAGATCAGACAACAGTTGTTCCACTGGCTCATCAAAGTTATCAATGGTGGTACAGACCTCTTTGAGGCGTGGATCGGGATAGATCAGAACATCTTTGACAGCCATGATGATTAGAGCTCCATGGTTGCCAGGGAACGGACTGAGATGTCGATCTGGAGTTTGTCTTTAAGCTCTTCCATCCAGCTTTCGACCTCTTCAATCTCAAGGGTATCAGGGAGAACTGCTTCGATCATCATGACATAAACCGGATTCTGCTTTTCTCCAACCAGTTTAGTGTTCAGGTCGGTGATATTGATACTGCGATCTCCCAGTTCTTTGGCTACCTGATAGACGATCCCCGGCTTGTCGGCGCCATACACTGAAATCATGCACAGCTCACCGTTCAGCTCTGAGCGAATCTCACCGCCCTCTTTCAGGGTCCGGATGTAGACCGACAGATTGTTTTCTTCAAGTGGCTTGAAGGTATCGCTGAATTGCTCAGTTGTCGAAATATTCGGGTTGGAAATGATCAGAATCATCGAAAACTGACCACCAAGAATCGAGCAACTGGAATCGGCAATATTGAATCCACCACGAAACAGGAGTTCCGTCACCTGTGAAACGATACCGGGCCGGTCGCGTCCAATAATTGTCAGAGCAAAATGCTGCATAGAATTTCTCCTGTGGATGATTGTTTTTTTTTTGTAGAAAGAAGAGTGCCTCATTTGGCGTGGTTTTGCAAGATACCGCTGGTGATGTTTACTGCCGCCATAAAAGCTATTGGCAGCCGTTGGTCTGACACGTTATAAATGGTGACTTCAATTCTGAAGGGAAAAAGGAGTGTGAACTATGTTGGAAGAATTACAGGGGCGGATCACTGAACTGGAAATTCGCTTCAGTCACCAGACCCAGCTTCTCGATGAAATCAATGATGTTCTGACCGATTGTCATCGGCGTATTGATCAACTTAGTAGAGAAAATCAACGTCTCCGTGAGGCAGTCAGTACAATGTCTCCGGCTTTAGAGGAATCTCCTGATGAATAGCCTGACCCTCTTTATTGCTGCATTTAGCGCGGCTTATGGAGATAACCTCTGTGATTGAAGGCTGGCAGCAGTCACTTAAGGATGCCATTATTTCCCCCGCAGAGCTGGCACACTATTTCCGTTTTGATTCTCGGTCCCTGACAACGGTTGTTGAGAAATATCCGATGCGGATTACTCCGTATTATCTGGGACTGATCGAACACATTGGCGATCCGATCTGGCAGCAGTGCGTTCCGTCGCAGTCCGAACTGAGGGAAGACGGTTTTGTCGATCCCCTTGCAGAAGAGAATCTTTCCCCTGTTCCAACGGTGATTCACCGTTATCCTGATCGGGTTATTTTCTATGTTTCGGGGAACTGTGCCAGTTATTGTCGTTTTTGTACCCGTAAAAGGAAAGTCGGCTGCTCAGATCAGGGAGTCAGCTTCCGTGAGTTGAGGCAGGGGATCGATTATATTGCAGAAAACCCGCAAATTCGTGATGTGATTTTTTCGGGTGGTGATCCGCTGCTATTACCCGACTCTGTTCTCGAAGATCTTCTTGCCCGTGTGCATGCGATTCCCCATGTCGAAATTATCCGCATCGGTACCCGGATTCCAGTGACGCTTCCGGAACGGATCACCGACTCTCTTTGTGCAATGCTGAAAAAATATCAGCCGCTTTATCTCAATACTCATTTCAATCATCCCCGGGAATTGACGACGGAAGCAACGGACGCCTGTGGACGTCTGGCTGATGCCGGGATCGTTCTCGGGAATCAGACGGTCCTGTTGCGCGGAGTCAACGATGATGCCGGAACGTTGCAAGCCCTTTTCTGTGGTTTACTGAAGAGAAGAGTGCGCCCCTATTATCTGCATCAGATGGATTTGACCCGTGGGACAGGACACTTTAGAACATCGGTCGAAACGGGGCTTAAGATCAT
>JAMOPE010000214.1 GCA_027064785.1 Geobacteraceae bacterium | reverse complement strand
CAGCCAGGAAGTTGTCAGGATCACCGTTATCACCGGTCCAGCCTAACAGAACAGCACCGTCACGATTAACGTCTTTAGAACGCTTGAGGTACTCGCCCCACTCGTAGGAAACGATCTCAACCTTAACACCAACTTTAGCGAAGTCCGCCTGGATAACCTCAGCCATACGACGTGCGTTGGGATTATAGGGACGCTGAACAGGCATTGCCCAGATCTTCATTGAGAAACCATCAGGATAACCAGCTTCGGCCAGCATCTTTTTCGCTGCTGCTGGATCGTAGGTATCATCGACAGTTGCTTCGTTGTAAGACCAGATTGTTGGAGGAATCGGATTCTTGGCAATTTTTCCGGCACCCTGGAAAACGGTGTCGATGATTGCCTGTTTGTTCATTGCCATGTTGAGGGCTTTTCGCACCTTGACATTATCAAACGGAGCAACTTTGGTGTTATAAGCGAGGTAGCCAACGTTCAGCCCTTCCTGCTCCATAACATTGATGTTGGGATCGGCCTGCATTGCTGCAATATCAGCAGGATTTGGATATGGCATCACCTGACACTCACCAGCTTTCAGTTTGGCATAACGAACTGAAGCATCGGGAGTGATGGAGAAAACCAGCTTATCGATAGCAGCTTTACCCTTCCAGTAGTCTTTAAAAGCGGTATAGCGGATCTGCGCATCTTTTTTGTAGCCCTGGAAAACAAAAGGACCGGTTCCGATTGGCCACTGGTCAACCTTTTCAGGAGTTCCTGCTTTCATCATCGCATCAGCATATTCTTTAGATTGAATAACCGCAAAATCCATTCCCAGGTTTGCCAGCATTGGGGCTTCAGGACGATTGAGCACAAAACGAACGGTGTAGTCATCAACCTTTTCGATTTTATTCAGCAGTGCAGGCATCGACATCCCATTGAAGTACTCGTAGTTACCACCCGATACCGCATGATAAGGATTGTCTTTTTTCCATTGGCGCTCAAAAGTAAAGATCACGTCATCGGCATTCATATCGCGAGTCGGTTTGAAGTGCTTTGCCGAATGGAATTTAACACCTTTGCGCAGCTTGAAGGTGTAAGTCTTGCCATCAGCAGAAACGGTCCAGCTTTCGGCCATTCCCGGCTCCAGCTCGGTGGTACCGCGGACAAAGTGAGTCAGCCCCTCAAAGATTGTCTTTGAGCTGGCATCAAAAGTTGTCCCGGCAGTGTACAGAGAGGGGTTAAACCCTTCCGGACTACCTTCAGAACAGTAAACCAGTGTCTTTGCCTGAACCTGCCCGACAAATAGCAACAGCAGCAGAACTGGCAAAAAGCGCATCAGTTTTTTTTGCATCGTTGAAGCCTCCTTTTAAAATGGAAATAAAGACAAAATCAGCTGCGTCACCAATAACCCAGATGAATTTTGCCCAAGCGAGAGATTTATAAAAAAATTATATGTGATGTCAAGAAATCTGGAGCGATTCTTTTCCCTTACAGCAATAATTATTAACCGACATCGAGCAGTGGAAGCGGTCGCCCCAGTAGCCGTTGCCCTGTTTTCGTCACGACGACATCGTCCTCCAAACGTAGTCCTCCAAAATCGAGGTAATTTCTCATTCTATCATAATTAATGAATTCAGTGCACCGATTCTCGCTCTGCCACTGCCGAATCAGTGCAGGGATGAAATAAATCCCCGGTTCGACAGTCAGGACAAAATTTTCTTGCAGTTCCCGGCCTAAGCGTAAACCAGCTAAACCAAATTGCTCTGAACGCTGATAGCGTTCATCGTAACCGACATAATCTTCACCCAGCTCTTCCATGTCGTGGACATCAAGGCCCAGCTGATGCCCCAGTCCGTGAGGCATAAACAGCGCATGTGCCCCGGCAGCAACGGCCTGATCAATATCGCCCCGCATCAAACCAAGCGCCTGAAGGTCTTCAACCAATATCCGACAAGCAGTTAGGTGGATATCACGATAAGCAGTCCCGGGCTGAACCAATCGGGTCGCCTGCTGCAACATTTTGGTAACGATCTGGTAGATTTCCCGCTGCTGCACACTCAGCCGTCCACCCACCGGAACTGTCCGGGTGTGATCAGAGGCATAGTGCAATTGACTTTCGACACCGCAATCGACCAGCAACAAATCACCATTCTTCAACTGATGATCACGCTGGTGATTGTGAAGAGTCTCGCCGTGAACGGTTACGATTGGTGGAAACGAAAGCATCCGCCCCGCACGAGCTGCTAGAGCCTCCAGTTCCCCGGCAATCTGCCACTCATACTTTCCAGTTTCTGCCATGGCCATCGCGGCCATATGCAGCTGGCAGCCAAGATCAGCCGCACTGTCGAGCTCGGCAATTTCTTCAGCACCCTTGATCGAACGCAGTGCAACAACCCCTTTAATCAGCGGAACGGAAATGTCTTCCTTAACCTCAACCAGCGACTTCCCCAGCCATTCA
>JAMOPE010000213.1 GCA_027064785.1 Geobacteraceae bacterium | reverse complement strand
TATTTGGATAAGCAGCTAGTGCCGTGTCTCATAAATTCTGTCCCAGATAATGGCAAGATAATAGTTTAGTTTTTGCTTGATATTTAACCTACTATACGATAGGGATAAGCATAAAATATGCTGTGGATATAGGCTATTTTGGTGCTCATTTCTATCATAGTGGGGTATTTACAATGAAAAAGTTGCCATTAATAGATTGCCAAGACCTCCGTTTCTCTTCTAAACTTTCCGAGAACCGGATTAACCAGGCTCAACAATTTCTCGGAGCGACTGTTGTTCAACGCGTTCTCTGTTTTGCCTTGTATCTGCTGGGTGTCAACCGTAAGGCAATTGCACAGTTGTTGAGCATTCCAGCGGAAACTGCAAAATCGATCATTAAGGTGATTAACCGGGACGGCCTTGGAGCTTTAGAAGATCGAAGACGGCGCTTTCCCACCTTTCTTCCAAGGATGCAGCCAGAGCCGGCACCGATCATATTGAAAGATGAGGAAGACTATGTTGTGGTCGATCTTGGTGTCGGAGGCAGATGTCTCAAGCTCTCCCGACAAGATCCTCTGCAGCTTAAGATAGTCTTGCTCTCGATGTTGAACAACGGTCTTCTCCGAAAACGAGAAGTTGCTGAGGCCATAAAGTTAACCCCTTCCCATACGGCAACGCTTTCACGGCGACTCAGTGAGGATGGTGCACAATCTCTGGTAGATCGTCGTCAAGGGCAGAAACAGGAATACCGCGTTCCTCCGCCGGTCAAAGCCGAGCTCATCCAGCAGTTTGCCGTGGATATTATCACTTCCGGACAAACATCGGGCAGCAAGATATCCACCGAACTGAAGAATCGTTGCAATATTTCGGTGCCTGCTCGTACAGTGCGCTACCATCTCGCTCAGATGGGGTTGGGGCAAATCAAGCAATCTTTACCGCGGCTGTTGGCTGAGGTAAAAAAAACTTCAAACAATTATTCCTCGACATGAAACACCGTCTACAACCTATTCCGGGACATCCATTGCTAAAGGATCGCTTACAACAACGCGCTGTAATTGGCGCTTTGAAATCGGCTGGTATTGACAACAAAAGCATTGCCATTTTCACTGAAACTCCCCCCAAAACAGTTTTCAGGTGGGCATGCCGGATTGAAGAAGGGAAACCCCTCACCGACATCCAACGTTCTGGACGACCCCGTAGTTTTTCTGAATCTGCCCGACTTATGACTATTGCCGTCTATTGCCAGCACTCTCCCCCGTTTCCCGGGGTTCACCGATGGTCATTGCGTGACGCACAGGCATATTTCAAAGATCATCCTGAGACCCTTGGTAGCCCCATCGGTCATGCGACCATCCAACGCATTCTATTGGAGCATGCACTACGTCCCCACCGCCGAAAATATTACCTGCAGATTACAGATCCGGATTTCTTCCCAAAAATGGAACATGTCACCGCCCTGTATTCCGATCGACCGCAGAACCTTTACTGTTTCGACGAGTGCACATGCATTCAGGCCCTCAAACGTCTCACACCCACCCTTCCACCGGCCTCTGATCAGCCTGTGCTTGAAGACTTTGACTATCATCGAAACGGGACCACTGATCTGCTTGCCTTTTTAAATCCGGCAACAGGAAAGGTTTATGGCCAGTGTACTGAAAATCATAATCGGCACACGCTTTGCCAGGTCTTTTCATCACATGTCCGAATGCATCCATCGGATGCCGTTATCCATTACATTATGGATAACCTCAGCGCACACTACGATTTTTGTCGAACTGTAGCCGAATTAAGCAACGTACCTTATTCATCTCTTAAGACCGGGAGCAAACGTCGCTTATGGCTTCAATCGCCCCACAAGCGAATTATTGTTCATTTCGTGCCTTTTCATGCATCTTGGTTGAATATGGTAGAGATATGGTTTGGTATCCTTAAAAGTAAGTGCCTGAAATATGATCAATTTGTCTCTGTTGATCAGCTTCGTCAAGCTATTATCGCTTTTATCGACACATGGAATGAGTTCTTTGCCCACCCGTTTAGCTGGTCCTATACCGGAGCGGGATTGCATGGAAAGGCAGTGCGCCGTTTCTGCCGATTGCTCTCTATCGAAACGGATCAAATGGACGCAAAATTCCTTACAAGTCAGCTTTTACTCATGAGCAACTTAGCTGAGAAATATATTAGACTGATACCTCAAGCCGACTGGCTTCGTCTCGTTCATCTCGCCGCAGAGAAAGATGACTATATTACCAATATAATCGAATCCGACAACAGACCCCGAGGAAAGATAAAAGCGCGTGAAGCTTACGACCGCTTTATTGAGACAGTTGTCAATCGGACAGAACCGTTGCCGGAGGTGGCATGAGAACATCTGCAGTCTCCAAAGTCAAATTGCCAAAATAAAGGACAGAATTTATGAGACACGGCACTAGTTCTTAATTTTGGATTATTAATTT
>JAMOPE010000212.1 GCA_027064785.1 Geobacteraceae bacterium | reverse complement strand
AAAAGCCCCACCACGACACGCCAACGGCTCACAACACATATCAAGGATTGATGTCTGCAGTTCAGACAACGTTGTACCAGCGCCAATATATGCCGCAAATTTCTGCCATTGTTCACGATAGTCGTGTTTACTTTGATAAAAGTTTTTATGAAAAACGACTTTTAGTTTTCGGCGCATTTTTTCGGAGAGAAACACAACCCCCAGAGCAAAAATACTGATCAACAATAACCCATAGAAAATCAGCCGGGCATTCACGACATTCAGATAACGTAAACCCTCACCGACAACACCAAGGAGTATCAGGTAACCACCGACAATCAGCAACACAAAAGAGCGATGGGCAATCCCGCGGGATAATGCCAGTTTATTTCCCGGTTCCCGTGAACGCCGTGAAAAACAAAACAGCAGGCACACCAAAGCGACAGCAACTGACCGGATATCAAGATAATTAAGATTGATTGATCGATAAAGGAGGCTGTGACTAAAATAAAGAGCGAACGATGCCAGCAGAAGACCACTGCTCAAGACGGGAAACTTGATCCCCCAACGCTGGATCTGATGTAATCCAGCAAGCGTCCGTTCAAGCTGGACAAGACCAAAAACCAAAAAAGTCATCAGCAGCAGATAGACGGCAAAGCCGGAATTGGTCAAATAGAGGATATGCTCTTCAGCAAAATCGGGTGAGAAAATCAGGCTATCAATAGGGGTAACGAGAAGATAAACCAGTAGGATGAAAGTCATCGCAAGAGAAAGCCAGAATCCTCTTCCCTTGTAGATTTCTGAATTATCCCGAAAGGCAGTTTTGGTATAATAGTAGCTGCAGAAAACGACTAAGGCTTCAAAAACAATGGCCCATTTGCGCCAGAAAAAAAGCTGATCCGGATGCTGCAGTGTTTGCAGATCGATATAGGTTAATCCTGCCAGAAAAAACAGTGCCGACGACAGCAGAAGAGTCGAAACAAGATATGACCGGCGCACCAGCAAAACAAACCCGGCAACGGGTGACAAAACGGTGTTAATCCACAGAAGTGAAACTGTAAGCATGCGCAAAGCATCCTTTACAAAGAGCAAGCAAGCGGGTTATCTGAAAAAAGAATGGCAGAAAAGGACACTCCCTCTCCTGCCATTCAGACCCGTGAAAATGCCCCCTCTAACGATTATTTTTTCTTCTTTTTCTTTTTTGTCTTCTTAACAGTTATCTCATTGCGAATCTTATCAAAAGTTTTCTGCCCAATTCCTTTGACATTGACCAAGTCTTCAATCGTGTTGAATTTGTGCTTTTTCCGGTATTCAACAATTTTAAGTGCTGTTTTTTCGCCGATCCCGGTTAATTCGACCAGTTGGGATACCGGTGCAGCATTAATATCAATCTTCCCTGCAGCGATTGCAGGCTGAAAAGCAAGTCCGAAAACCAGAAGAGTAACACAGAAAATCGTAAGCTTTTTAAAAAAATTCATAGAAATCCCCCAAGTTGTGTTGTGTCCACGCAGGACTGTAGAAATAAGGAAGTGTCGAACCGGAAAGGCCCCTCCACAGGCTACTCAAATGAGTATGCGTAAACCGTATCATGGGATTTCATATTGTCAAATCATTTTGGCTATTTTTTACCATAATCTTATTTTAAATATTTTAATAGGCTCAACAAGATGGGGGTCTAATATCCAAAAGTAAGGTGAAACTGTCCACGACGACACAAAATTCACTGAATAATCAGAACACCCTCAATAAAATATTCGATCCAACAATAACTCTTTACAATTACAAAAGCACAAGATTCAAATCAATCTTTCCTCAACCGACCAACACCAAAGTATTCAAACCCTTCACCGGTAATATAATCAGGATCGTACTGATTGCGACCATCAAAAATAATTTTCTTCCGCATTGAACGGCTCATAGCTGCTAAATCAGGATTACGGAATGGTTTCCACTCTGTCACCAACAGTAACCCATCGACATTCTGCAATGCTTCATACTGATTGTTCACCAAGGTGATTGCCCCGGACTCGAACCAGTCAGAGGGTAGCTCCCGTTGTGCCGTCTCCATCGCAATCGGATCATAAACCAAAGCTTTTCCTCCTGCAGCAACCAGATCAGCTAATAATGTTTTTGCCGGGGCCTCACGCATATCATCGGTTCCAGGTTTAAACGCCAATCCCCAGACACCAAAGGTTAATCCTGAAAGATCCTCTCCAAACCGAGTCCTCAACTGACGGCGGAACCAATGCTTTTGCTGTTGATTGCGCTTTTCAACTGATAACAGCAATTCAGGCTCATAATCGACGCCTTGCGCCATACGGATAAGAGCCTGGACATCTTTTGGAAAACACGACCCGCCATAGCCACAACCGGGATAGATAAACGAGAACCCGATTCGACCGTCCGAACCAATCCCCCGCCGGACATTCTCAACATCAACTCCCATCAACTCGCAC
>JAMOPE010000211.1 GCA_027064785.1 Geobacteraceae bacterium | reverse complement strand
TGCATAGTAAGCATCGGACAGA
The DNA here is from genome assembly GCA_027064785.1 of Geobacteraceae bacterium. Lineage (GTDB taxonomy): Bacteria > Desulfobacterota > Desulfuromonadia > Desulfuromonadales > Geopsychrobacteraceae > Desulfuromusa. The sequence goes on along the minus strand of JAMOPE010000211.1, from coordinate 2,414 downwards.
GCAGAAGCAACAAGGTGAGTGGTGTGAGCCGAAACGTTTCCGGACTCATGATCAGAGTGAAGGATGAAGTACATCCGGGCAACATCTTTGTAGGTGTCGTCCTGGCCGATCATGTGAGCGAAGTTACCACCCATATCAAGATCAGGATCAGCTTCAATGTGGGTGTCACCCTTGTACTTCATACGATAGATGTACGCACCGATTGGACCAAGCTTGGCCATCAGGTTGGTGGAATCTTCGTACATATCTTCCCAGCAGGTCATCTTGTTGAATTTGCCGGCAGCATAGTTATTGGAGAAGATGGAGTCACGCTGCATAGCGAGGATTGCGGAAGAAAACAGAACCATTGGATGGCTGTCACGTGGCAGTGCGCGCAGTACGTCAATGACGTATGCAGGAATCTGTGAACGGCTCTTCCAATCTTCAACAACTTCAAGAGTCTGCTCCATGGTCGGAACATCACCGGTCATCAACAGATACCAGAAACCCTCTACGTAGGGATAATCACTACCTGGAACTTTAGGCAGAGCTGCGAAAGTCTCAGGAATAGTCATACCACGGAAACGGATGCCTTCCATTGGATCAAGATAAGAGATATCAGTGACCAGACATTTGATACCACGAGCACCACCAATAGCCTGACCGATAGTTGCTTCACCGAGAACAACATCACCATACTCTTTAACCAGCTTAGTAACGCGAGGACGATGTGCGGCGATTTTTTCCGCTAAAACCTTTTTCAGTGTTGTTGACATACTCTCTCTCCTTTTGTGGTTGTTAGTAACGACTCTACGATGCCCATACGGGCCAAAAAAGAAAAATCCGCTAAGCGAAAGACCATTATTGATATGCATAAAAACTTGATCGAACAGCTTTTTATACTGATGATCTTCGGCGGAAACGAAAGGAAATTATGAAGTCATATATATCCATCCATAAACCTTCCTTCGCCTAAATTCACAAATATTGTTCTAACAACTCACTTTCCCCTTGTCAAGCTGTAAATTGTATACAGTATCCAAAACAATTACCCACACAAGCTACGTGGATTAGTCAACAAAAAAGGTTACCTTTTCCCCTTGCCCTCAAAAGCAAAGATCATCTAAAATGCCTAATTATTATGCAGACAAATCAAATACAAATAAACTCCCTGAAACTTCAAAATCGGGTCATTCTCGCTCCAATGGCGGGGATCACCAGTCTCCCCTATCGCCGAATCATGAAGTCATTTGGAGCCGGGCTGGTTTTCACTGAAATGGTCAGTGCCAATGGTCTGATTCGTGACGGACGCCGTACAAGAGAACTTCTAATTTCAGCGAATGACGAACGACCGCTGGGAATTCAACTATTTGGAGACGACCCACGCGTTCTGGCAAAAGCCGCAGAGATGGTTATTGATGACGGTGATCTCCTCGATATCAATATGGGATGCCCAGTAAAGAAGGTCGTACGCAGCGGAGCGGGCAGTGCGTTATTACAAAATCCACAGCAAATAGCAAAGGTTCTTACCGCAATCAGGAAAGTCTACCCCGGCCCCCTAACAATCAAAATACGCTCGGGTTGGGATGACAATTCCGTGAACTTTCTTGAGGTCGGACGTATAGCAGAAGGTGAAGGAATTGATGCAATCACCCTTCATCCACGAACTCGTAGTCAGGGTTTCTCCGGCAAATCACAGTGGAATCATATTGCTGAGCTAAAATCGGCTCTAAATATACCAGTGTTTGGAAGCGGTGATATTTTCACTGCGGAAGATGCTATTGAAATGCTTGAGGAAACAAATTGCGATGCGGTCATGATTGGTCGCGGTGGCTATGGCAATCCATGGCTGATCAGCCAGATTCTGGCACTGCTCAACAGGAAACCTGCCCCCCAACCATCAATGGCAGAGCGCTTGAACGTTATATTGCACCACCTTGATCTGAACCTTGAACAATTTGGAGAAAAGAAGACCCTACTGGAAATGCGTAAACATCTTTGCTGGTATGTCCGGGGATTAAACGGTGCCAGTCACTACCGGGTTGCATTGCAAAAGACCACGACTCTGGAACAGGTTATTGAGCTGTCAAAAGATTTCTTTGCGCGGATTGAAACCACATGAATCATTCTCAGCAACTGTCACGCAACCAATACGGACAAATTCTTGAAAATATTGCCAATGCGGTGATCGCTGTCAATCAGGATGAAATTGTCGTTTTTTTTAATGCTGCGGCACAGAATTATATGGGGATCTCTGAGAAGCAGATCATCGGTCGAAATTTTTTCAGTTGTTTTAAAATTCAGGAAACGCTCTGCCACCTGACCCGGATTGCATTGACAGAAGGTCGTTCGATTTCCAGCCACGAGACGGTGGCCCTAAAATCTGCAACAGCACAGCAGCGCCAGGTCACAATTACAGCGTCACCGATATTTTC
>JAMOPE010000210.1 GCA_027064785.1 Geobacteraceae bacterium | reverse complement strand
TTCTGTCGCAGACTGTCGGCAGATAATTGCCCGACCCGAATTGTTTATATCAGTACCAGTGGTGTCTATGGCGATTGTGGTGAGGAATTGGTGACCGAGGAGACGCCGGTGAACCCGCAGACAACCCGGGCAAAGCGACGGGTGAGTGCTGAGAATCAATTGCAGGAACAGGCTGAGAAGCTTGGATTTGAACTGATTATTCTGCGGGTGACAGGGATTTACGGTCCGGGTCGCTTACCGATTTCTCAGTTGAAAAAGGGTCATGAAGTTCTGCGTCCGGAAGATGCCCCCCGAACCAATCGGATACACAGTGTCGATCTGGTGCGGATTTGTCTGGCAGCAATGGACAAAGGAAAAGACGGTGATATTTTCAATGTCTGTGATGGTGAAGAGAGCAGTATGAGTCACTATTTTATGTCGGTTGCTAAACTTTACGATTTACCGCAGCCAAACCAACTGAGTTGGGCAGAGGCTGAAAAAGTGATGAATCCACTGACATTCTCTTTTCTGAAGGAGTCGCGGCGGATGTCTAATCAGAACATGTTGGAAAAACTTGATATTGAACTTCTCTATCCAACCCTCGAAGTTGGGTTGCCAGCCAGTCGGATGATCTCATGATTCGTGATGTTGCATCAACAGCTGTTAAGCCGGTCGCTGGTTTTGTTCGTGGTTTCAGTTATCCGTTGCGGGCATTCAAGTTTTTCCGGCAGAAGCCGGGACTGCTGAAATATCTGGCCATCCCGTTTTTTATCAATTTGCTGGTTTTCTCACTGTCGGTTTATTTTGGTCTTGATCTGTTCCAGGGGTTGCTTGACACCTACGCGCCGAGTACCGAAGTCTGGTACGGAATGATTCTTTACTATCTGGCATGGATTGTTGCCTCACTGATGACAACGGTGCTCATTTTCTTTTCTTTTACTGTTGTTGGGAACCTGATTGCGTCACCGTTTAACGAACTATTGTCGGAGCGGACCGAAAATCTGGTGAAGGGCGAAGTTGATGATGTCCCCTTCAGCCTGGGTCGTTTCTGGAAAGAATCTCGGAATGCCCTGTTTGTCGAAATAAAGAAGCTGGTATTTTTTGTTTTCTTCATGGGGTTGTTGTTTGCGATCAATTTTATCCCCGGGATTGGCTCAATGATCTATGCCGTCCTGGCGCCATTATTTACCCTGTTTTTTCTGGCAATCGAGTATATGGCGTTTGTTCTGATGAGAAAACAGCTGACCTTTGCGGAACAGCGTCGTTATATTCTCAAGCATCCGGTTCTTATGGCGGGCTATGCGTGCGGAGTTTTCTGTATGTTGGCTATCCCCTTTGTACAGCTATTCTGTATTCCTTTGGCGGTTGTTGGTGCGACCTTGTTGTGGTGTGATTTCCCGCGGGAAGATACGAGAGTGGTTAAAAACTAAATCGTGAGATTAATTTAAGTTCATTCTTGCTGCCCGAGGTGTTTTGGGCTAAACTGTTGATTCTAACGTTATCGATACCCACTGAGTCTAGGGAGGTTTCAGTCCAATGAGTAAGCCGGGGAAAACAAAATTTCAGATCGATCTGCGTCGTCATCTACGTGAACATTATACGAACGACAATTTGACCCATCTGATCTGTGAAATTGCTGAAGCCTCAAAATATATTATCCATTCCATCAGCACTGGTGATCTGGGTGTTGCCGGTACCTCAAATCTGTATGGCGAGAAGCAGTTAGCTCTTGATGTTCTTGCTGACCGGATTCTGCGTAAGCGTCTTGATCATTCCCGGGTTGTCGCGAATATGATGTCGGAAGAGATGGATGAAATTATCCCCGTTTCACCCGATTGTGACGGCAAGTATTCGGTTGCATTTGATCCGTTGGATGGATCTTCACTGGTTGATGTCAACCTCGCTGTCGGGACAATTGTTTCAATTTTTGAAGGCTGCGATTTACTGCAACCCGGACGTAAACAGGTTGCGGCGATGTATATCCTTTATGGTCCCCGGACGACGCTTGTCTACAGTGTCGGTAAAGGTGTCCATGAATTTGGCATGAATATGCTGTCGGAGTATACACTGATCAACGAAAATATTACTTTGAAACCACAGGGGAATCTTTATTCTCCGGGTGGTCAGCGTAACCTTTATACTCCCGGTGTTGAAGCCTTTGTTTCTCAACTGGAAGACCGTGGCGTTAAGTTGCGTTACAGCGGTGGGTTTGTTCCCGATATCAACCAGATTCTCCTAAAAGGGCAGGGGATTTTCTTTTATCCTTACCTCAAGGATCTTCCCAAAGGCAAACTGCGGGTTCTGTTTGAAGTCAGCCCGATGGCTTTCTTGATTGAACAGGCGGGCGGTGCGGCGTCTGACGGTTGGCGACCGGTTCTCGATTTACAGCCCCACGAAATTCACGAGCGAACCCCGGTCTTTATCGGGTGCAAGGACGATGTTGCTCTGGCTGAAGAACTGATCCGCAAG
>JAMOPE010000209.1 GCA_027064785.1 Geobacteraceae bacterium | reverse complement strand
GACTTCCGGAAAACTCCGGTCACAGTGGCGGGTCCGTGATGGATTTTCACCATCTTCCTCATCTCTCATGTCTATTGTTGACAAATTCGATTAGAAAGGAAAAGTGCCGCTTCTGCAAGAAAAAAACAACGGGGACACGTCACCCCGGGGGATTCATAACAGGAAGCATAAAAGCACTTGATGGTTTTCCCGCAGCAGCGTAGCATTCGTCACGACCTTACCCATAGTAAATAAGAACAAAAGGACTTACCGATGGGAACCCTCCCGATACTATTAAAGAACCCCACTATTTTGCTGATTGGTGGCGGTAAAGTAGCACTGCACAAGGCACAAATTCTTCTCAAAAATAATATTGAATTTTCAATTATTGCGTCTGAGCTCTGCCCGGATCTGATAGAATTGAACGTTCCCCGGCAGATCAAACCCTTCGAGATAAGCGATCTTGATGATATCCAAATTGTGATTGATGCCACAGGGAATCCTGAAGTTACTCAGAAAATACTGAACCAGAAAAAACAGCAGAACATTTTATTCAACTGTGTCGACCAGCCGGAATTGTGTGATTTTTATTTCTGTTCCCTTTTGTCTTATGGCAGCTTGAAAGTTGCCGTTTCAACTGAAGGCGATAGCCCCACGATCGGTCAGGTTGTCAGGGATAAAATTGCTGAAATCATTCCAGAGGGAATTGAGCAATTACTTGAAGAGAAACGGCAGCAAAGAAAACAGGGAAAGATCGATATTGCAGCGACCAGAGATCAATGCTGTAAACTTTTTCACACGAAACAAAATTAGCGGTCAATCCGTTTTCTTCACGTAAGGACAGTCATCAGGAAGAATCCCTGCCTTTACCAATTCAGGCGTCAAGCGGGCACAATCGGGATGTATCTCTGCCCGCTGATGATAGATTTTACATAAATTGGTTTTGGTATCGAGGTACTGGCACGGCGTATCGGTGTAGAAAATCTTTCCACGATATTCATATTTTTCGTAACAGCACCGCCCGCAACGATCACAGATATCATCCCAGACAGCTAGAGAACTCTTCATCATTTCCTACCGATCAACGTAATTATCTAAAAAAATCTGCCGTCACTCTTAGCAATAAAGTGTAAGATTTGGCAACACCAAAGAGCGAACCAGACCAAACGGGAAGTCCGTGTGGTTGGTTACAAAGCTGACAACAAAACCTACGGGGTTGCCACCGACCGTTTTGATCTGACGGCCGAACAGATCGCGTTGATCTACAAATTGCGCTGAACCATCGAATCCTTCTTCGCTTGGTGGAAACGCCATCTCTATACTACAAATATGGCACCAACCATGCCCTGTGCAATGCCCATCATTTAAGAGAACTAGAAAGAGCGTGGGAACAGGATGGTCAACAGTGGGCTAAAAAGATGGCAGCCTTGCTCAAGCTGGATATCTTGTTCCTGAGAACAAAAGAAATGGAGTAAACTTATGGATCTTGTCGAGATTTTAAAGCAGCAGATGACGGTGATTAACAATCTCCGCGCAAGAATCGAAGTACTGGAATCAAGGGATGGTGCTGAGTTTTCATTCGTAACTGATTCACTTGCTTTCAGCGTTGCAGCACTTTTGGCCAGAGATGCTCCTGAGTATCAGGATCATATCATCGGGCATTGCAATATTGTTCAGCCGCCAGCTTATCTTGACAAGGATGCTGTCGGTGCTGGGTTCAAGAGTGTGACCGATTTTTTACGAGATCCAGATAAAAAGAGAATGCCTAACTTGTTTCGTGGAGTTGTGGATGGTGGTAAGGGGAGCGAATTGGAGGATATTGCTGATAAATAATAACTCTACTCGATTACCCATTTCTCGATAGACACAATAAAATGACTGTGTTATATCGAGATTGTTTTGAGGTTCTGTCGGTTGACCCGAGACCCGTATCGGAGTCACTTAAACTGCTCAGCTCTCTCAAAAACATACCGCTTGGATCAGTTGACGACCGGGACGGAAGGTGAGTGTCAGAACACAGAGCCGTTTGTGCTTTGTTGTATGCCTTTCGTTGTGCGAAAGGCATTTTTTTGTTTCGAAATCGAAAAAGGAATTACTGTGAAGAAACGTAAGACAGTTATTGATATCGGTTTGATGAAACAGCAGCAGGATAAAATTACTGTCCTGACCGCTTACGATTACCCTTTTGCCCAATTAATGGATCGTGTCGGAATTGATATGATTCTGGTTGGTGATTCGGTGGGCTCGGTGTTTTCAGGTTATGATAATACCCTCCCTGTCACACTTGAAGAGATGATTTATCACAGTAAGGCGGTTGTGCGTGGAAGTCAGCAGGCACTGGTTGTCACTGATATGCCGTTCATGTCTTATCAGATCGATGAACGGGATGCACGACTGAATGCAGGACGTTTAATCAAAGAAGGTGGTGCTCAGGCGGTAAAGCTTGAAGGAGGTGAGCACATGGCAGCAACGATCCGTG
>JAMOPE010000208.1 GCA_027064785.1 Geobacteraceae bacterium | reverse complement strand
AGGCTTCAAGCTGATCAACCGGAGCAAGTGAGAAGACTAGGACGTCTTGCAGCCATTCGGGGGCGGAGGTCATCATCTCATCGAGATGAAACAGTGGCAGAAGCTGGTCGCTGATAAAAAAGTAGCAGATAAAGACCAGGACTAGCGGTGGTAGATTACGCAGCAACGTCACATAGGTTCCACCAAGTAAACGGTTAAACAGGTGGAGGCTGGTCCGTAGCAACCCGGCAATCAACCCAAAGGGAAGTGCCAGTAACAGACTCCAGAAGCTCAACCGGATCGTCGTCAACAACCCTTGCAACAGCAGATTTGCTGTCCACCCGTTATCCGGATCATGACGAATAAAATATTGCGGGATAATCTGCCAGTTCCACTGATACTCCAGCCCCGAATTAATCCGGTAGCCGAGATAGCCGCAGGCGATCAGCAGCAGAGACAGCAGAACAATATCAAGCCGTCCCCAACGTAATGGTTGCTGTGGTGACAAATGAAACTCCCCGCCTATTGTACCTGACTTTTCCAGTCCTGCGTGGTGAACCAGTAGTCGTAGCGTTCCTGCAGCCAACCATCACTCTGTTTGACCCGAATCCAGTTATTGAGGAAGTTGAGGAAATCGACATCACCCTTCTGGATAGCAAAACCGATCGGCTCTTTGGTGAAAGTTTTTCCCGCCAGCGGCAGGAACAGTTTATCGGCATATTTCAAGGTTTGAAATTCAGGGAATGGCTGCGATGAAACCATTGCCGCTGCTCTTTTATTCAAGACCTCCTGGAGAGCCTGACCTTCGTCATCAAACAAGCGTATTTTTGCTTTAGGAAGATACTTTTTCGCTGCAGCGGCAGCCGTCGTCCCGATCCTGGCAACGATCGTCACGTCGGCAGAATTAAAATCTTTCAGGGTCGCTTTTCCAGCGGCAATCTTGCTGTTTGCAACGATTGACATCCCCGAGAATTCATAAGGATCACTGAAATTAACCTTTAAATTCCGTGCCGGGGTAATTCCCATCCCGCCGATAATAATATCGAATTTCCCCGTCAACAATGCCGGAATAATCCCCGACCATTTGGTCGGAACAAACACTGCTTCAACCCCCATGTCGGCAGCCAACTGGCGGGCGACTTCAATTTCATAGCCGGTATAGCCGCCCTTTTTATTCTTCATCGCCCAGGGAACAAAGGTTGAGAAACCAATTTTTAATTTGTTTCGGGTGATCACCTGTTCCAGGGTTCCTGCTTTGACCAGATCCTGACGGACACTTTTTGCCCACACCGGCACAGCCAGAAGGGTGATTATCAGGGTACAGGCCAATATTATCCGCAATTTCATGGGGGTTCTCCTTGTTGTTCTGTTTATGTGGTGTATTCAGCAAGATGGTGTTCCAGATATTTTACCAGAATTGACAGAACCGTGGTCACCAGCAGATACATTGCTGCAACAGCAAACCAGATTTCAAATGAGAGAAAGGTCTCGGCAATAATCTGCTGCCCCTGCATGGTGAGATCGTAAATCGCAATGGTAGAAACCAGTGCCGAGTCTTTGACCAGTGAAATCCCCTGACTGGTCAGTGGTGGAATCATCTGGCGCAATGCCTGGGGGAGAATGATATAGCGATAACTCTGACCACGCGTCATTCCCAGTGACGCTGATGCTTCCCACTGCCCGGTCGGTAACGCCAGAATTCCGGCACGGATAATTTCCGAAGCGTAAGCCCCTTCAAACAGGCTCAATGCAACTATTGCCGAGGTGAAACGGCCAATATCAAGAATCGGTGCAAAAACAAAGTAGAGGATAAATATCTGAATCAAAAGAGGAGTATTACGAATTATCTCCAGATAAACCCGCGAAATGCCCCTCGCCATCGGGCTGGTGGACAGCCGCATCAGGGCGGATACCAGCCCGATAATCAGGGAGAAAACAAGGCTGACAGCTGTTATTTCAAGGGTCAGCCACAACCCCTGCAGCAACGGGCCAAACTGCCAACCCTCTGCTGAAAATTTGATCAGATAACGGGGAACCCGCTGCCACTGCCAGTGATAGCCAAGGTTCTCAGCCCCCTGCATCAACACAAGGTAGCTACCTACCAGAAAAATGATAAACGCACTGATCTGGAGAGTATTTGATAATCTGGAGTGGGTGAATAGTCGGCGGAAAATCAGTCTATCTCCAAAGTGTTACGATTTTAAAATTTGTCGCGGTTACAGCATGAAGTCGGGCTTGCGCTTCGCAAAATATTGCTGATGATACTCTTCTGCCCGCCAGAATGGTCCAGCGGCAGTAATTTCAGTCACAACGGGAAGCGCGAAGGTCTCTGAAGCTTCGAGAGCCGCTTTTGATTCTTCAGCCTGTTGGCACTGTTCATCATCGTGATAAAAGATCGCAGTACGGTATTGAGTGCCGTGATCTGGGCCCTGAAAATTGAGGCAGGTCGGGTTGTGAATCGTCCAGAAAATCTCAATCAGTTCTTTGTAGCTGATAATT
>JAMOPE010000207.1 GCA_027064785.1 Geobacteraceae bacterium | reverse complement strand
GGCTCTCTGGCAGGCAAACTGGGTCAAGGATGAGCTGGAGAAGCGTTATCCCGATCTCGAAGTGACTCTGACCAAGATCAAGACACAGGGTGACAAAATCCTCGATGTGCCGTTGGCGATGGTCGGCGGTAAAGGGTTGTTCGTTAAAGAGATTCAGGAAGCGATGCTGCGGAATGATGTCGATATCGCAGTCCATTCGATGAAGGATGTCCCGACTTTCTTTCCAGAAGGAACCGGGTTGCGTTGTATCACCGAACGCGAAGATCCCCGCGATATTGCTGTGCTGAAAGACGGTTACAAAAGTTTTTCGGAGATTCGCCAGAACGGAAGAATCGGGACGTCATCATTGCGGCGTAAAGCACAATTGCTGAATCTGCGCCCCGATCTGGAGATGGTTGATATCCGTGGTAATGTCCAGACTCGCATCGGTAAGCTGAAAGAAGACGATCTTGATGCGGTTATTCTCGCTGCCGCCGGGATGCATCGCCTGGGATTTTCCGATCAGGTTGGCGAGTATTTTGATCCTAAAGTCTGCCTGCCGGCAATCGGACAGGGAGCCTTGGGGCTTGAAAGCCGGATTGATGATGATGCCACCAACGAGCTGATCGATTTCTTCAACCACCTGCCGACGTCTTATGCGGTCAATGCCGAGCGGGCGGTTCTCTCAACTCTTGAAGGGGGTTGTCAGGTGCCGATTGCGGCATTTGGTACTGTTTCCGGTGATCAACTGGAGTTGACCGGGCTGGTATCCGATGTTCTCGGGCAGAAAATGTTGAAAGAAACAATGACCTGTCATGTTGATCAGGCGATTGAAACCGGGGTTGCACTGGCAGAGAAACTTCTTGCTCAGGGTGCGGCTGAAATTCTGAACGAAGTTTATGGTTGTGAGACATTCAATACTGATGAGGGTTGATTGTGACTGAGAAACCTTTAACCGGTAAACGTTTTTTGGTGACCCGTCCGCAGGCGCAGGCAGCTCCTTTTGTTGCGTTGCTCGAAGAGCAGGGTGGAGAAGCGGTCTGTGTCCCGACGATTGACATTGTTCCACCTAAATCGTGGGCACCACTTGACCATGCGATGCGTGATCTCGAAGATTTCGATATTGTCATCCTGACTTCGGTGAACGGGGTCGAGGCATTTTTCGAACGCTTGCTTGCGACAAATCAATATTACGGAACGCTGACCGATATCGTGATTGTTGCTGTTGGGCCGAAAACGGCTCAGGCGATTCGTGAAAACCATGTCCGGACCGATCTGATTCCGGAGGATCACCGGGCTGAAGGGATTGTTGCCGAGTTGTTGAAGCTGGGTGTCAAAGGGCGGCGTATCCTTTACCCGCGCGCTGAACTGGCTCGCCCGTTGATCGTTGACAGCTTGCAGGCCGCCGGTGCCACGGTGATCGCTCCCGTTGCATACCGGACAATTTTGCCGCAGGGCAGCGAAGAGAAGATTCGTCGCCTGTTCAGTGCTAAAGAGATTGATGCTGTCTGCTTCAGTTCCTCTTCGACCTTCGATAATCTCTACACGATGCTTGACGATGATTTGAGAGATCTGCAGGGCGAGGTAAAATTTTTCTCGATCGGCCCACTGACATCGGAAACGATTCGTAAGTACGGTTTTAAGGTGGATCTGGAACCATCAAAGTGGACTCTTGATGCATTGGTTGCTGCGATGGTCGATTATTATCAGAAGTAAACAAAGAAACTTTTTCAAATAGGAGAACCTCATGTATTTTCCCAGTTATCGTCCCCGCCGCCTGCGTCGTAATGAAAACATCCGCCGGATGGTGCGTGAAACCCATTTACGGGTTGATGATCTGATCTATCCGATGTTCAGTGCGTTTGGCGAAAATATCAAAAAAGAGATCAGCTCAATGCCGGGGATTTATCAGCAGTCGATTGATAACATTGTCGCTGAAGCCAAAGAGGTCTACGAATTAGGGATTCCTGCTGTTGTTTTATTCGGGATCCCCGAAGCGAAAGATGCTGTCGGTAGTGACGCCTACTGTGCCAGCGGGATTATCCAGAATACCATTCGGGCGATCAAAAAAGAGCTACCGAAGTTGACGGTGATTACCGATGTCTGCATGTGTGAATATACCGACCACGGCCACTGCGGGATTATCAAAGACGGTGATGTCGATAACGATTCAACTCTCGAACTGCTGGCAGCCGAAGCCCTGTCCCACGCTCAGGCGGGGGCTGATATTGTTGCACCATCCGACATGATGGATGGGCGGATTGCGGCCATTCGTGACATTCTTGATGAGAACGGTTTTGAGCACATCCCGGTGATGAGTTATGCGGTGAAATACGCCAGTGCCTATTATGGCCCGTTCCGCGAGGCGGCTGAGAGTACCCCCGAGTTTGGTGACCGGCGTAGCTATCAGATGGATCCTGCCAACCGCCTTGAAGCCTTGCGTGAGGCAAATCAGGACGTTGCCGAAGCAGCCGATTTTTTGATGGTGAAACCGGCACTGGCTTACCTCG
>JAMOPE010000206.1 GCA_027064785.1 Geobacteraceae bacterium | reverse complement strand
TTCTGTGCTTCACTGACCCGGTAGTTGTGTTGCTCCAGAACCAGCCGCAGCATATGGCGCATCGATGCTTCATCATCAACGATCAACAGATTGTGAAATTTTTCAGCCATACAATCCCTCAGGGAGAAACATAGTGCAAGAATTGTTAGGATACATTTATTTTTAAAGGGAGGCAAATGAAATGCTATAAGAGTGTTTTTCTCTTCTTCTTTCCGAGCTGCTAATTTTTACGTAAAAATACCGATAGCCCAGCCCTTGATAATCGCTATCTTATGTTTTAGACTTCCACACACTGAGCTTAATCATGAAGAGTTCCATTTGAAGGGTTTTAACTTTTATGGACAGTGACAGTTTACTGAATTTGCTTGAGCAAATGGATCCTGGAATTGTTATTTTTGATGACAATCTATCGGTTTCTTATATCAACCGGGCGTTGATGTTGATTTTTCCCGGAGTGCATAAGGAAGATTTGTTTTCGGGCGATATTATGGGTTTGCATAGCGAACGGATTCAAACACGAATCCGGGCGATGGTGCGATTGATGAAAGATTCCAGTCGTCCAATTCCTTTTTCATTTAAGCGAATCAGCATTCATCAGAGTGACCGTTATCTGTTTATTAAGCTCATTCCACTGTTAGATAACAAAATGGAAGATTCTTTGAACTGTATGTTGGTTTATGACATTACTCCGTTTATTACGAATAAAGACCACCGTTTTATCAAAGTGCCGGTAAATTCCGGGAAAGAAATTACCCTGATTGATCCTGCCAATATTTTTTATTTGGAAGCCGATAATATCTATACAAAGGTTCATACTCGCAGCGGGAGTTATTTTTGTGATTTTTCTTTAAGGTTTTTGGAAGAACGACTTCCTTCGGAACATTTTTACCGGATTCACCGTAGCTATATGGTGAATCTGTCCAAAGTTGAAAAAATCATCAAAGAACGCCAATCCTATTATCTCCAGATTCAAAACAGTGATATCCGTTTGCCTGTCAGTCGCAATAAGGCTGCTGATTTCTCCAAAAAAATTGGTCTGAAATAAACGATTTGTTCACTGACCACTTTAGATAACCATTCACAAGTTCATAGCAACCTGTCACCAGTACCGCATTGACCCTCCTTCTTTCGGAAGACTAGTGTTTCCCTCATCTGCGACCTGCAGCACCGTATCTGTACAGGTCTGTCAATTAAGTCCCCGGATAGAGGAGAACCCATCATGAGTGATTTGTCTTACCAGCGCAGTGTCGACCCCGCTGCCATTGAAATGTTGAATCTGGCTGAAAAGGAACAATACGAAACAATATGGGATCGACTGGAAAAACAGCAGCCACAATGTGGTTATGGCCAGTTGGGAACGTGTTGTCGCCTTTGTACCATGGGGCCGTGTCGTATTGACCCGCTTGGTGAAGGGCCAACTCACGGTGTTTGCGGTGCAACGGCAGATACCATTGTGGCCAGGAACCTCGCTCGTATGGCTGCCGTTGGCGCGTCATCCCACTCTGATCATGGTCGAAGTGCAGCGTTGTTACTCAAGGATGTTGCTACGGGTAAAAATACCGACTATCGAATTACTGATGTCGAGAAACTTCAGGCCGTTGCAACGCGACTTGGCGTGGCAACCGAAGGTCGGTCTTTTCCTGATATTGCGAATGATGTTGCGGATATTGCGATCAGCTGTTTTGGTAAACAGGATGAAACTCCACTGCCTTTTATTGAGAAGTATTTGTTACCAAAACGCTACCAACGCTATCTGGATGTTGAGAAGCAGTTGTTGGAAGCAACGGGGAAAAAGATGGGGATTCTCCCGCGCGGGATTGACCGGGAAGTGGTTGATATCCTGCATAGAACCCATTTTGGTACCGATGCCGATCCTCTCTCCCTGATGATACAGGCCGTGCGCTGTTCTATCGCTGATGGCTGGGGTGGATCTCTTATCGCCACAGAATTGCAGGACATCCTGTACGGAACGCCGACCGTTAATACCGCCAAAGCAAACCTAGGTGTTATTGATGCCGAGTGGGTCAATATTATCGTTCATGGCCATGAGCCTTCTTTATCGGAAAAGGTCGTAGAGACGGCTCTGAGCGAGGAAATGCAACAGGCTGCCAGAAAGATTGGTGCTAAAGGAATTAATATTGTTGGACTGTGCTGTACCGGCAACGAAATGCTGATGCGGCAAGGGGTTGATATGGCTGGCAATGTTCTGCACAGTGAGCTTGCCATCATGACGGGTGCTGTTGAGGCAATGGTCGTTGATGTCCAGTGTATTTATCCCTCTTTGGCCAACCTGTCGAACTGTTTTCATACCAAATTTATTACCACCAGTGAGCAGGCCGCCATTCCCGGTGCAATCCATATTCAGTTTGAGGATGAACATGCGAACGAAATAGCCAAACGGATTGTTCAGACTGCTGTCGATGCGTACCCCGAGCGGGATCAGGGAAAAGTTTACATTCCGTCAATAACTTCCAGTGCCATCGCGGGTTTT
>JAMOPE010000205.1 GCA_027064785.1 Geobacteraceae bacterium | reverse complement strand
ACAGTAGAAAACGTAATAGGGGCGGATTCTGGTGCGCAACAGTTTCTGGTGCAGTTCCCGGAATGCTGGAACATTATCATTAATCCCTTTGAGCAGAACCGCCTGGTTACCGACATTGATACCACCGCCCATCAGCTTGTAGATGGCTTTTTCGGTCTCTTCGGTAAGCTCCTTCGCGTTGTTGCACTGGGTGTTGATCCAGACGGGGACCCGATGAAAGCCACCGATAGCCTTCATAAGTCCATCAGTGATCCGTTGTGGCAGCACGATCGGCAAACGGGACCCGATACGAATCATTTCAATATGGGGAATCTCACGCAGGCTGGTGATCAAATATTCCAGCTTATCATCCGACAACAGCAGCGGATCGCCCCCGGTGATCAGGACGTCGCGAATTTCACTGTGCTCGCGAATCCATGCCAGACCTTCTTCTACGTCAAAGCGCAGTTGCAGATCATCCTCGGTAACAATTTCCCGACGGAAGCAATGACGACAGTAAACACCGCAAACTTCGATAACGGTGAATGCGATACGATCTTTATACTGGCGAGCAATACTGTCAGGACGCACTTCCTCGGTAGCGCGATTTTCTTTCCACACCAGATAGTTATCCATCCCGTATTCATTGACCTTCTCATTCATCGACGGGATTACCTGCATCCGAATTGGACATTTTGGATCGTCCTTATCCATCAATGACGCAAAGTATGGAGTCGTGCCCCATTTAGTTTTCAGGGTGGTGATTGCCTCCCTCTCGTCATCTGTCACGTTGATGTATTTTTCCAGTTTCTCAAGGGTGTTAACCTCGTTCTGCATCTGCTTGACCCATTCTTCTGCCATCTTTTCCTCCGTACCGTTTTCGGCTTAATCTGCGCGTGTTAAGTTATAATCCTTCAAGGGTAAGTTTGCCCCTGAATCCATTAATCTCCGATATTTGCTATTTTTGATCCGGTTTCGACATAATGCTGACGAACCACTTTTTCAATCGTATCCAGATCCTGTGCTTTTACACTTTCGACAATTTCCCGATGCCGACTCCCTATTTCAGCTGGGCTATAGAGTTTGCCCCAATATTTATAGAATAGAATATGCAGCTTCAGGCTCAGCCTGTCTGTATATTCAAGAAGTTGAACATTGTCACACTTACTGATCAGCAGGTCGTGAAATTCTCCGCCAGCCTCGATGACCATCTTATGATTCTTTTTTGCTGCATAACTCTCCATTTGATCGGTCAAATTTTCGAGTTTATCAATTTCTTCAACAGAAAATTGATCACATGCATTCATGGCTGCGTAGCCCTCAAGAACACCACGGGTCGTATAACTATCTATAATCTGTTTGGGAGAAAAAACCGGGATAAAATTACCCACTTGGGGGCGATAATCGACCAGGCCAATCATGATCAACTCTTTCATAGCCTCACGAATCGGAGCCCGACTGATCCCCATCTGCTCTGCCAGCAGGGTCTCCTTTAACTGATCTCCCGGACACAATTCGCCTTTCAGCAAAAGCCGATAAACATGGTCAACAACCTGGTCTTTATAAGTTTTTTTAACAAATACCATAACGCTAGCAACTTCCTCCCAATGTCTAATGTCGACATTAGACATTGCCGCCTTGTAAGTCAAGAATAAAGAGTTAAAAAAATATCGAGCACAGAAACACTTAAAAACAGGTAAGCTAGTGGCACTTTTTGTCCACTTTATGATATAAACTCACACATGTTTTGCGACTTTCTCTGAGGAATTATGAAACCCCCTGCCTTCACCCCATTTCGCGACCTGAAAATTCGCTGGAAACTAATTGTCGTTATCCTGCCACTAGTTGTGCTCCCAATATTTTTTAGTGGAGCGTTAATTGGTTACTTTGCGACCAATCAGGCGTATGAGGGACTGACTGCCGCAAGCAAATCCGATCTCGATCACATGGCACGCTTCACTCTCGACCTGCTTGATGGTCACCACCGTCAGTTTGAGGTCTATCGTCAGGACAAAAAAAAGATCGTCCGCCAAGAAATGAAAACCCTTGTTGAACTCGCCTACACCATTATTAATGAGCAACAGCGGCAAGTTGCCAAAGGGCTGATCAGTGAAAAAGCTGCCATGCAGGCGGCACGCAACAGTTTTAAGGACGTCAGCATCGGTAGCAGCGGTTATCTATTTGCCCTGACCAGCAAAGGGATTCTGACTGCCCACCCGGCCCGGGAAAAAGAAAATATTATTACTGCTCAAGACAGCAGAGGACGCTTTTTTATCCGCGAGTTAACCGAGCGTGCTCTAAAATCAGCACCGGGTGAAGTTCTCTACACTATCTATCCGTGGCGCAATGAACAGCTGGGCGACAAAACTCCGCGTAATAAGATTGTCGCCTTCCGCTATTGCCGTAAATGGGACTGGATTGTTGCCGCCGGTGGCTACCTCGATGAAACCTACGATGATCCTGAATTTGAGAAAAATTCGCTGCAGACTCTGGCACGCCAGATTAAAAAGAAAAAGGTTGGAAAAACCGGATATATCTACTGTCTATCCCGTGACGGTGTGATGCAAATCCATCCCACCGCCGAAGGGAAAAACCTGATCGATGCGCAGGACAGTAACGGGCGAAAGTTCATTGCTGAGATGATCCACAATAAAAACGGCTGGATTCGCTACCCATGGAAAAATGCGGACGACGAAAAAGTACGGATGAAGATCGTCCGCTACCGTTATTACAAGCCTTGGGACTGGATCGTTGCTGTCGGCAGTTATGAAGATGAATTTTATCAGCCTGCCAACGATTTAAAGTGGCGCATCACCATGCACGTCCTCCTCCTCCCGCTGGTGGTTGGACTGATAGCCGCCCTGCTGGTTTTTCTCGCCTCAAAAGTCCTGACCGATCCCATCGCCCGGATGATCACTGTCATTCGCCGGGTTAAACAGGGACGGCTCGACGAGCAGATGCCGGTGGAGAGCCGGGATGAACTCGGGGAACTGGCGATCGCATTTAACCGGATGACCCGGATGCTGCAAAAAAACAAGGAACTCGAATCGGCGTTGGCACAACAGGGGAAAATGGCGTCCCTCGGGGTTCTGTCGTCAGGTGTCGCCCACGAAATCAACAATCCCCTCGGTGTTATTCTTGGTTATGCAGGATATCTCGAAAAAAAGATTCCCGAGGATGATCCCAACTTCACCTTTATCCATGAGATCAAGCGTGAAAGTAAACGCTGTAAAAAAATTGTTCAGGATCTCCTCAGTTATTCCCGGACACCGAAACCGATTCTTGAATTGACCGATATCCCGAAACTATTGCGTCAAATCATCGATTTTGCCAGCAACCATACCGACCTCTACCACGTCACCATCAAACAGGAACTGGCCGGGGATATTCCAAAGATCCAGGCCGATGGAGATCAGTTGCGACAGGTTGCGATCAATCTGTTACTAAATGCAGGGGCAGCCTCGCCCAAGGATAGTGAACTCAGGGTCAGTGCAAAGCTTGAAGATGAGACGTGGGTGCGGATAGAATTCAGTGATAGCGGTGAAGGAATTCCTGATGAGAATCTGGAAAAAATCTTTGAGCCGTTCTTTACCACCAAAGCACGCGGCACAGGTCTGGGACTTGCCATTACCAAACAGATCATCGAAATGCACCGTGGTGAAATATCAATCGATTCGGTGTCCGGTCAGGGGACAACGGTTATTATACTCCTGCCGCTGGTTCGCGAAGAGTATTAAGTCAAAAGGACAACGTAAAATGCCCGCTAAAAAAATCATGGTTATCGATAATGAAGAAGGTTTGTGCCGGATGATGGCTGCCGTCCTGATGGATGAAGGTCATGCCGTCAGAACCTTCAACGACCCGCTGGAAGCGGTGGAATTATTCCGCCCCGGGATCTGGGATCTGGTGATCAGCGATATCAAAATGCCGGGGATCGACGGGCTTGAGGTTTTGCAGCGAATTAAAGCGATTGAAGCCGACATCCCGGTGATCATGATCACCGCTTTTGCAACCGTTGAAATGTCAATTCAGGCCCTGCGCCGTGGTGCATACGATATGCTCACCAAGCCGTTTGAGCCCGATGAACTGCTCTACCGGGTGCGCAATGCTTTAAGCCATAATCAGTTAAAATCGGAGAACGAAAAGCTCCGCAATGAACTTGCCGGGAAGTTTAACTTTGACAATATCATCGGCGCATCAACAATTTTACAGCAGCTTCTCGACAAGGTTGAGAAAGTTGCCGTGCGTGACACCTCAGCATTGATCACTGGCGAGTCGGGAACGGGAAAAGAGCTGATTGCTCAGGCCATTCACTATAATTCGCCACGAAAAGACAAAACATTTGTTGCGATCAACTGCGGGGCAATCCCCGATTCGGTTCTGGAAAGTGAGCTGTTTGGTCACAAAAAAGGGGCATTCACCGGTGCTGATAACGATAAAGAGGGACTCCTTAAAGCTGCCGATGGCGGCACACTGTTCCTTGATGAAATCGGCAACCTCCCCCTCACCGTCCAGAAAACCCTGCTGCGATTTCTGCAGGAACAGGAGTTCCACCGTGTCGGCGATACCACCCCGACACGGGTCGATGTCCGGCTGATTTCAGCAACCAACTCCGATCTTGAAAAAGAGGTCGAAAACGGAACATTCCGCGAAGATCTCTTCTACCGCCTCAATGTTATCAACCTCCATCTTCCGCCACTGCGGCAACGGCGTCAGGATATTTCACTGCTGGCAGCCCACTTCATCGGCGAGCAGAATAAAAAGTTCAAAACCGCCATCAAAGGATTTTCAGCGGAAGCGCAACAGGCAGCAAGTGAATATGCCTGGCCAGGCAACATTCGCCAGCTGAAAAATGTTATCGAAGCATGCATGACTGTTGAAATTGAAGATCAAATCAGTTTGGCAACGCTGTCACAGTTTATCGAAATCGAAGGCAACACGCTTGATGACGATGATTACAACCATGCGCTGGCCCGTTTTGAGATCGATTATTTACGGCAGTTGATCAGTTCAGTCGATGGGAATGTTGAGGAAGCGGCAAAAAAAGCCAACATGAATATGGCAACGATTTACCGGAAGATGAAGAAATACAGGCTACGTAAGCAGGACATTGTATAAAAAGAGAAACATTGGGCGTAGCGTTACGGTGGCGGAACTTGAGATACAAAGTTCCAACTCGCTTCATGATCGACAAATCCCAGGAAAAATTTCAGCTGGAGGAATTCGAGAAACGGCACGCCAACCGGCTTCATCACCCATAAAGCCAGAATAGACAGAATGACCAAGGTCATCCCCCAGTTGAGAAGCTGCGTCCAGAGTGCCCAGTTAGGCTCTACACGGGGTTTCTTTTTTGATTCCTCAGTGTCATCGTTATCGGCTTGTTTGCGGGCTCCACTGCGAACCAGCCGTCCCGACGACAGAAAAATAACTGCGGTCACAACGAACTGTGGCATCACGGCAGCACTGAGCACCCCCGCTGCCAGTAAGACAACGTAATAGGCGAGAGCAGCCAACCCTAAAAATGTCATCTGTCGACTCAAATTCATCGTTCAAACAACCCGTCAAAAAAATATAAAGATGTTCTGTTAACCAAGACTAGCGACAACCGGCATTCTTTTCAACCGTTATTCCACCTCAACATCACCCTCTTCAAAACACGACCACGCTCCCAATGGAAGAAGTGTCCGTTTAAATAGATGGTTCATATTTTCTGCCAGAGCAATATAGAGGGCCACCAGCGAAGCAACAATTCCAGTGCTGCAACCAATCAGCAGAAAAACATTATCAGCACGCAGATGATCCATTGCCAAAGCGACAAACGAGAACATCATAAATCCATAGAGGGTTTGAATCGCGACACTCTGGCGAAAACTGCCAAGAAATAAGACCGCGAGAAACAATCCCCAGAGGCTGAGAAATGAGAACATTGTGATTTGATTTGGATGAGATCCCAGACCAATCGCCGGAAAGACCTCGTAACTAATCAAAGACAGCCAGAAAATTCCGAGGGGTAAAAGAGCGCAGGCAGAACAGACGCGCCCCTGTTTGTGGCTCCAGACACCAATCAGCAGTTGGATGGCACCACCAAAGAGAAGAATCGCACCGGTGACACACACCGGTGGATGGTAGTAATTACTCAGGTTCAAGATATAGGTTGCCAAAGTCACCGCGAGGGCAAGAAGTCCAAGGCTCGGTAAATTATCCTGATAAACACGATTGGCAACTGTAGACATGACGATTCTCCTGAACGTTTAAAACCTGACGGGCCCCGCAAAAAAGCGGAACCCGTCAGTTAAGAGACAACTGATTGACTTATTAATCTCTGGCTTCCTGCAGGACCAGATCTTCCTCGTCGGCAAAGACCTCTTCGGTCTCGGTAACAGTAGCGGGAGCTTTCTGTTTGCGCAGTGACAGAGCCATCATGGCACCAACCAGCAACAGCACGCCGGCAACGATAAACGAAGCTTCCATGCTACCGGTTTTAACCTTGAGCATTTCAGAAACCCGTACCAGAACGAAAGCACCGACACCCCATGCCGAGAAGAGCAGACCATAGTTCATTCCGAAATGCTTCATTCCCCAGCTGTCTTTGGCAAAAGAAGGGAACAGAGACAGGTTCGTTCCGTAGTTAAAGACCATTGCGGTGACCAGCAGAGCAACCAGAATCGGGCTGCTTCCATCACTACCAAGAACGGGGATTGCAGTAAACATCAGAGTTGCCTGGAAGGCGAGCATGATACACAGAGTTGTTGCCCGACCAATCTTATCAGAAACCACACCGGCAATCAGGCGACCGGCAGCGTTACCAACCGACATAATGACAACAACCAGGAAGGCCATCTCACCCATCGAAGCTTTAGCCAGACCTTTTGCACTACCGATAACCATCAGACCAGCACCGGAACCGATGAAGAAGCACAACCACAGGGTGTAAAAACGGGCGTTGGTGAACAATTGAGAAGGTTTAAGATCGGGAACATTGGAAACTTTTTTAGCAACATCCTGTTTAGCATTCGGATCTACAACAAAACCTTCCGGCGGGTTGGAAATCAGCATCCCCAGACCACTAACGACAACCGCAAAGGCAATTCCGAAGTACATCATGGCCTGTTGCAGACCTACGGTTGCCAGCAGATATTTAGCCAGAGGAGCAATATAAACAGAAGCGAGACCAAAACCCGAAACAACGATTCCGGCAATCAGACCGGTTTTTGCCGGAGAGAACCACTTTAGCGCCGGAGGCGTTGCAGCCGAATAACCGAAACCGATCCCGGTTCCCGCCATCACACCGAAACCGACAACCCATGCCCAGTAGTTGGTAGTTTGTGAAATCCAGACAAAGCCGGCACCGACAAGTAAACCGCCGATTGCACAGGTGACCTTGGGACCAAGTTTATCCTGACACTTCCCGGCAATAATCATAGCTGCAGCAAAAGCAAGACAGGCAACAGCATAGGGGTCGTTAACACTGGCAGCATCCCAGGTAAAAGCGCCTGGTCCACCGGCTGCGATTGAATCGGTGATAGCAGCTTTGAAGATACTCCAGGTATATAGAATACCCAGTGCCAGGTTGATTCCTGTTCCAGCCAGAACGACCCGCAGGCCGTGATTTTTGATTTTTTGTGGTTGCATTTCAGGTGTCTCCTCTCTCAATGGTTCATTAGATTGATGATCAACCGCTTGATCTGAAGCGATGACAGAATTGAGCCGTTGCGACAACGGCCATTTATTACGGAATTTGATATTAATTGGCTTACGATTGACATGAGGTTGCGCTGTGGCAGGGACTGCAACCTCAACTGGGTTTTCTTGAATGGACTCTCTTTCGAGAACTTCAGGATGACGTTCGATCAGCTCCTGAAACTTGTCACATTCCTGATAACGGCAAGAGCAGAAATGAGACATGGCAACGACATCATAGGGAGAAATATATTCCTCACCGACATCGCAATATTCTTTTTCTTGACCAAAGTAAGGACAGATTGCCATGGTGCATCTCCTTTAAAAGTTGACGCCTCCCCTTATCGCAACCTGTGTGCCAATTCTGGATAATAAAAATTACTGAATATTTCCAGAGAGTTAGCCAAAACATTCAAAAAAACATATTTCATACAGAAATCGGGGTATTTTTTGCAGAAATGCAAAAGAACACCCCTGACACCTCAGACGAATGGCAAAAGTGCAAAAAACAGTTCCAACGCTTTACACGCTAATCAGCTGCTTTTGAAAATAGAATCTGGTTTTAAATGGGAGGAAACAAAACGAAGTTATGCCGGGGGAAAATGATCACGGAGTTATTTTGCAGAAATGCGAAAAGAGTTCCCGATCAAACGGAAGAACTAAAAGCAGCTCTTTAATGGACCGTAAGGTGGGACCTGGGCCTGCTGAAGATAAGATTGAAACTGCCGCCGGCTGATTTCTTCGGCTCCCATGCTCAAGAGATGATCGGTGGTCTGTTGGCAATCGAGCAAAACAAACCCTTGTTGCCGCAGGTATTCGAGAAGATGAACCAGCACCACCTTAGAAGCATTCTTGCTGCGACTGAACATCGATTCACCGAAAAAGCACCGGCCGATACACACCCCATACAACCCGCCGATCAGTTCATCACCCTCCCAGCATTCGACAGAGTGAGCAAAGCCAAGCTGATGAAGATCGATGTAGGCGTGCTTCATCTCAGAGGTAATCCACGTTCCACTGCCGTCGACTCCGGCCCGTAGCTGCCGGCACCAGGAGATCACCCCGGGAAAATCTTCATTGAAACTGATGCGATAAGGTTCACGGCGCATAAAACGCTTCAGTGAACGAGAGATATGGAGTTTTTCAGGAAATAATACACAGCGTGGATCGGGCGACCACCAGAGAATAGCCTCCCCCGGATTATACCAGGGGAAGATTCCGAGACTGTAAGCGAGAAGTAAACGTTCAGCAGAAAGGTCACCGCCGACAGCGAGCAGACCGTAATCTTCGGCGTCCTCAACGGGAGGGAACCACAGCTGATCGTCCAACGGGTAACAGGGCATAAAACTTACAGAAAGCGGAAAACGAGTTTCCCCGCCTTACAGCCAACCTTGACCTCACCGCCATCACGTAATTCGCCAAACAGGATTCTTTCGGCAAGCGGATCACTCAGTTCAGTCTGAATCAACCGTCCCAGCGGACGGGCACCAAACAGCGGGTCGTAACCCCGACGGGCAAGATCTTTTCTCGCTGCCGCTGACACCTTGATAATGACATCCTGTTCAGCCAGCTGAGTTGCCAGTTCACGCAGGAACTTATCAACCACCTGCAGCATGATCGTTTCATCAAGGGGATTAAAGTTGATGACAGCATCAAGCCGGTTTCTGAACTCCGGTGAGAATACTTTCTCAATAGCATTTTTCGGTGCAGCGGCCGTCCGGCTACCGAAACCAATCGGCGTGGCATTCATGTCCCGACCGCCAACGTTGCTGGTCATAATCAGAATGACATTACGGAAATCGACCTCTTTGCCGTTATTATCGGTCAGTGTGCCGTGATCCATCACCTGCAACAGAATATTGAACAGATCGGGGTGGGCCTTCTCAATTTCATCAAGCAGCAGCACCGACCATGGGTTCTTTCCCACCTCCTCGGTCAGCAGACCACCCTGATCAAAACCGACATAACCGGGAGGGGCACCAATCAAACGGGCGACCGAGTGTTTTTCCATGTACTCGCTCATATCAAAGCGAAGGAATTTCACCCCCATTTGGGCAGCAAGCTGTTTGGCAACTTCGGTCTTCCCAACCCCGGTCGGGCCGGTGAACAGCAACGAACCAACCGGCTTGTCGGGATGACCCAATCCGGCACGCGAGCGATGGATCGATTTGACCAAACTCTCAATAGCCTGATTCTGACCGAAAACCATTCGCTTGAGGTCACGCTCAAGGTAACGGAGGCGATGGCGGTCGCTACCGCTGATCGTCCGCATCGGCACCCGCGCCATCCGGGCAACAACCCGCTCAATGTCATTGAGGTCAACCGGACGACGAGGATTGCCATCAAGACGATGCTGCGCCCCGGCCTCGTCAATCACATCAATCGCTTTATCGGGCAGATGGCGTTGCGGTAAATGTTTGACCGCTAACTGAACCGCCGATTCCAGTGCCTCTTCGGTGTACTTTACCTGATGGTGCTTTTCGTAATGCGAACCCAGCCCTTTGAGGATTTCGATGGTCTCGTCACTGCTGGGTTCATGCAAATCAATTTTCTGGAAACGCCGTGACAACGCCCGGTCTTTATCGAACAGGTTACGATATTCTTCATAGGTCGTTGAACCGATACACCGCAGATCACCCGAGCCCAATGCCGGCTTCAGAATGTTTGACGCATCCAGCGAACCGCCGCTGGTGGCACCGGCACCGACAATCGTATGGATTTCATCGATAAATAAAATGGCATGCTCGCGTTTCTGTAATGCCGCAACCACTGCTTTGAGACGCTCTTCGAAGTCACCACGGAATTTTGTTCCTGCCAGCAACGCCCCCATATCGAGGGTAAAAAGCTCTGCATCCTTCAATAATTCGGGGACATTTCCTTCCGCAACGCGCAATGCCAACCCTTCGGCCATTGCCGTTTTACCAACGCCGGGCTCCCCGACAAATAAGGGATTATTCTTGCGCCGCCGACAGAGAATCAGAATCGTCCGTTCCAGTTCCTGCTGCCGCCCGATCAGCGGATCAATTTTGCCTTCTTTGGCTCTGGCAATCAGATCGACCGTAAATGCTTCAAGGGGGTCAGTCGGCTTCTGTTTCGGCTTGGCTGTTTCATCGGGCTTAGCTTCGCCGGGACTCGCGTCAGGCTTTTCAGCAGAACTGCTCGCAACATGATGATGGGAGATATAATCGAGCAGATCGACCCGCTCAATCCCCTGCTGACGAAGAAAATAACAGGCGTGAGAGTTTTCTTCCTGAAGAATCGCCGCAAGAAGATCACCGACGCCGACAGCATCCTGCTGTGATGCCTGCATGTGTAAAACAGTGCGCTGCAACAATCGCTGCAATGCTAAAGTCTGACGGGGAACTTCATCATCCACCTCAGCGGTAGCCGGCAGTGGTTCAATGTGATCATCAAAAAACTTTTCGAGGACCTGCTTCAAACTATCAATATCACCGCCACAGGCAGTTAAAATCCGCTGAACCGCATCTTCAAAAAGAAGGGCATAAAGGAGATGTTCGGTCGTCAGATATTCATGACGCCGCCGTTGCGCTTCGCGCACCGCCAGAGTAAATGCAATCTGAACATCCTGTTTAAACATTTCAGCCACCGCTTACGCCTCCTCAAGGGTACAACGCAACGGGAACCCGGCCTTGCGGGCTTTTAAACGCGCCCGTGATGCTTTGGTTTCCGCAATTGCGTGGGGAAACGTCCCACAATAACCAACACCCTGAAAATGGATTGTTAACATAATTTTTTCAGCTTCGACTGAAGACATGCAAAAAATTTCCTGTAACACTTCAACAACAAACTCCATCGTTGTATAATCGTCGTTGTGCATCAAAACCTTAAACAGAGAAGGCGTCGCCAGATCGTCCTTAACTCTGCCACACACTTTGGTTTTATTGCCGTTATTGATATCAGAATTTCCCATTTGTACCATTTTTCCTGTTCAGTAATTAAATTGTTCAGCTATACTAACACAAAATAGATAGTGACGAACAGCCTACGGGCCGTTAGAAAGAAGTTCTCCTCATGAGTCTGAGACTTAGCAACCGCCGCAAAAAAAATGACCGGATTCTGCGCCTGTTGGCGGTGTGTAACTTTACTGCAGTTGCATCTCTTTTTCTGACTATCTTTGTCGTTGCAGCAGCCAAACCAAAACGGACAAACTTTCTCGATCATTTTTTTGGTGTTCAACGACTCAACCCCGCGTGGAACCTGGAGTTAGTCCCCTATATTGGTCTATTATTGGTTTTAAGTCTGGCGGCCAGCCTTGCCGGCATTTATTTCAATAGCAAACGCTTAAAGCGTAAAGGGGATCATATTAATGCGACTCTTGTTCTAAGCCTGATCGTCTCAATCGTCAGCCTGTTTTTTTACCTTCGTTTCACCCTAGCCTGAGCTGTTATTCTCAATATAAATCGTTCCAATTCAAAGCAGATGACCGCAACGACACTTCCTCTTGATCAGGATGTGCCAATAAGTAACGAGTTAATCCACACAATTGAAAACTTCGTCCATCCAGACCCGACTGTTCCAGCCCACTGGCAATGGCACCAAAAGCAACTTTATAAAGATCAAGTTGAAACTGATGCATCATCACTTCGGTCGTCACACCGAACGCCTGATCAGCAATCGCCGACCGACACGCGTCAACATCAATAGAGGTGACGCCCCGGCAGAACAACGGACGAACCGGATAAATGGTACAACACCCGGAGGCATCCAGAAACGCACATTTCTTTCTTACCATCATCCGTTCATCATCTTCAAGCCCCCGCACTGCTGTCCACAAAGCGTCAACCTTTGCGACGATCTCCCGTTGCTGGGGCTCGTCCCATTGGCGCAAAAAACGGGTGATAGCAATCCCTTCCAGCAGTGTCACCGAAACATTAACAATGCAGCAGTCCTGACAACCGGCATGACAGGCGATCAAACTGCGATCCCCCTCTTTATGGTCCTGAATCATCTTTTCGGTCTCATCAAACAGCCACTCCAACTCTTTCAGCAACGCAGCAATATCTTCCGCAGCGGAAAAACGTTCCGTTGCCTGTGACCACCAGGGTTTATAATCAAATTCTGCCATCATTCTGCTCCTGCCAAAAAGATTGTTGATTCAAGACCTCTCTGCTATCGTACCACTGATCTTCTTCAGTACCACCATTTATCGATAACTCAGGGGACCATATGACATCATTGACCAATGATACTGTTATTCTTCTCGTCGTGACCCTCCTGATTGGCCTGTTCTGCGGCTGGCTGATTGCCCGGCTCCAGGCTGGTCAGCGTTTACAACAGACCCTGAAAGCGGGGCAGAGCGAGCGGGAAGAACTGCTAAAGCAGCTGGCCCGCCTCGAGGCACAGCTTGAGGCAGAGCACCGCTCAGGTCAGGAAAAG
>JAMOPE010000204.1 GCA_027064785.1 Geobacteraceae bacterium | reverse complement strand
AGGAAGCCCTGACTAATGAGTATCGCGAGCAGATTCTGCAGATGCAACTTGAGAAAATGATGTCCAGACAGATCGTTGCCCGCAGCCCAGCCATGATAAAGGTGCTCAATCAGGCGATCAAAGCTGCTCGAGTTGACTCAACCGTTATCTTGCTGGGCGAATCAGGAGTTGGAAAAGGCCTCATAGCGGAGATGATCCACAAATACAGTGATAGATCTCATGCTCCGTTTGTTAAGATCAACTGTGCTGCTTTGCCTGATTCTCTTATAGAGTCTGAACTTTTTGGCTATGAACCAGGTGCTTTCACAGGAGCTAAAAAGTCTGGCAAACCCGGCCTGTTGGAACTGGCTGACGGAGGAACGGTGTTAATGGATGAAGTGGGAGAATTGTCACCTGCAGCCCAGGCAAAACTACTCCATTTTCTCGAAGACGGTTGTTTTACACGAGTGGGTGGAACAAAGCGGCGTGTGATTAATGTGCGCATTATTGCAGCGACTAACCGAAATCTTGATGATTTGGTAAAAAGTGGGGAATTTCGTCAGGATCTTTATTACAGACTACACGTTATACCCATACACATTTCGCCTCTTCGGGAACGTCCTGAAGACATATTTCCGCTTCTAAAACACTATATTCATCATTTTTCATCATCCATGGGATGCGTGAAACGCTTAAGTTCCAGAGCGCTAAAAGTTCTTCTGAATTATGATTACCCTGGCAATGTTCGGGAATTAATAAACTTATGTGAAAGGCTTGTTGCCATGTCATCTGGCGAGATTATCGATCGAAAAGATATTCCGGAAGAGATACGCAAGAAAAGAAAAAGCCAACTTCAGGAAGAGGAAGGTGTGGCCAATGAAAGGAGCTTTCGCGAGATGATAGAAGACTTTGAGCGCAAAATTCTAGGAGATATGTTGTCCCGGTACAAGACTCAGCAGAAAATTGCCAAGGCGCTGAAAGTTAATCAATCAACCATAGCCAGAAAATTAAAAAAATACGGCCTTAATTATGGAAATAGGTGAAAAATGCTTTGATGTAGTGATCAAATATACTGAGGCATACCAATGGTGTTCGGCCATTCTTTTTACAGGAAGAAAAAGACTAAATCGCAAGACTTTTCCGCTTACAATTTTACATCAGCAAAGATGGGTAAAATAACGGTGGGCATGAGGTGCAAAGATAAATACAGCCAGCGAGCGCTATGACCGGTCTTTTGCTCTATCCGCGGTCTGAAAGAACGCATCGATTTTATCTTCGGAGTGCCCTTGAAAAACCTCAAGGTAACCAATACCCTTTTGGCTGTCTGCATCCTGGAGAATTCTCAATCTGTGAGTAGGGTTCAGGCAGTTGAGGTCATAAACCTTAAGGACTTCAAAGAACGTTGGGTAATTAGGCGCAAACTTGGGCACTTGGTTGGGCAGTTCTCTTAAGAGCGATTCATTGATAAAGTTTCCTGGTTCATCCGGAAAAATTGCAATCGGCACAATACGGGCCTCAATCAGATCGTTGAAAAAGTGGGTCCCAAAGGAAACCTCAGGGGTCATACCCTCCCGCTCAAAAGCTATCTCCCCAAGTATCACGGCCCTGTTGATATCCTGATATCCAACCCTTACTCCCAGTCGAATATCGTTGGTTCCCCATCTGCCGGGGCCAAAAAGAGCGTATTTTTCATCCAGAGAGCGATTTATAATGCCCACAATCCGTCCCAATAATAGCCTCTTATCACCTGACCTTATTTCCTGATACTTCCGGGGATCCACAAATACAATATACCTTATATCTTGAACATCGGCATTGAAAAGAACCTGGGTATTCCTGAAGATGATTTTCCTCTTGTCAATATCCTCAGGGATAATCACATGATCCGGTTCGTCTTGCGATGCCAGGGTTCTGCACTGAAGCAAGTAAAGCCTGTCTCTATCCCAAGCAAATTCAACATCCACTGGTTGCCCGTACTCTTCCTCGAGCCTTCGCAAAATCTTTTTCATCAGACCAACAAAAGGGGTCTTTTCCAGAAAATTATCGAATGTTATGCAGCTCGTATTTAACGAGGGGTTTTTAAGAGAAATAGCCGGCTTCTGAATATAACCGTTGCCATAATAGGAAAGAGCAAGATATGCAGCCCGAGGTCCCATCTTTTCGATTATCTCAAAGAACGGTACTGCTTCGATCTTTCCACTTGTAAGATTAAGAGCGTCAACAAATTTCTGAGAATATTTTATAATTTGACCAGGGCTGCCTTCAGGTCTCAGTGAAGGGTGACTCAACGCAACCAGCCTTGCATAATCCCCTCCCATCCTGTCAACAGCTCTTGTCCCTAATCCGAGTACAAGGCGCACTATGCCATCTTCCTTTCGTATCCTGGGGGACCAGCGATACATGTTTCGTGAGAAAGCTACTCCTGCTGCAAAGGGCAGGAAATAGCAATCGTACTTCCGTCCAACGACCTTCTGAACTAGGACGCTCATTTTCTCATCGAAGTCTAGAAGTCCGTGGTCTCGCCTGTAGAGAATGGGATCA
>JAMOPE010000203.1 GCA_027064785.1 Geobacteraceae bacterium | reverse complement strand
CCGCGCGCCCTCACGCTTAAGAAGGCCGCCAACATCTCCCTTACGCCCCCCTTTTTCTTCTTTCAGCTCAACCGTATCGAAAGAAAAATAGCGAGTTATTCGTCCGGCATAATCGTCAGCAGCATTTCGTTGCCACGCCTCAGCCAGCTTGCCGACACAAATCAGCCGCAGCTTCACTCGGTGCCGGTTTCAGCCAGTTCAACTTCAGGAGCTTCACTCCATAACCCTTCGAGGTCATAGAACTCACGAACTGGCTGTTGAAAAATATGAACCATCACCTCACCGTAATCGAGCAACACCCAGCGTCCCTGATCCATCCCCTCGATAGCGAGCGGGGCGGTATCATGCTTATGTTTGAATTCGGTGCGGATATTTTCTGCAATCGCTTGAACCTGCCGATCGGAACGTCCCGAGACCAGCAACAGAAAATCGGTCAGAGAGGAGAGTTCACGAACATCGATCAGTTTAAGGTCGATCCCTTTTTTATCAAGTGCGTAATCGACAGCTTGAAGCGCCATTTCTTTAGCTAACAAATTGGTACCTTTTCTTCACAAATAGAGCTGATGAACCCTGATATATTCCAGCACAGACTGCGGAATCAGTCCGGCAACATCCTGTTGCGCTGCCACCAAACGTCGAATCTCGGTAGAAGAGATATCGTAACTTGTATCGGTGACCGAAATCAGAGAAAAACCTGTATCGCACAGGAGATTTTTGGAGTCGGAATCATAGCAGAACCGCCCTGCGATAGCAACCGGAAGCAATTCTTCCAGCGTTCCCGAGAACCCGGGTCGAGCGGCGACAACAACATGGGCATAATCGAAGAGGCGCGGATAGTCTTTCCACAGGCTGAGGTCGCGAAAAGAATCGAGCCCCATCACAAAAAAGAACTCGTGATCGGGATACTTTTCACTTAATTGGCGTAGTGTATCGACAGAATAACTGGCGCCATCACGCCGCCCTTCAATATCGCAACTGTGAAAATCGGGAAATTCGGAAATTGCTGCTTCGACCATCGCCAGACGATGAGAGAATGAGATATCAGAAGCCAATGGTTTATGAGGGGGCTGCCCTGCAGGGACAAACCATATCTGATCAAGCTGACACTGCTGCTGAACCTTTGCTGCAATATGCAGGTGTCCTGAGTGGATGGGATTGAATGTCCCACCCAGCAGCCCGATACGCATCGTTAATCCTATCCTCTGACTTGACCGGCTCCCAGCACAACAAACTTCCGGGTGGTCAAATCTTCAAGCCCCATTGGACCGAAGGAATGGAGCTTGGTTGTTGAGATCCCGATTTCGGCTCCAAGTCCCAGCTGATTGCCATCAGAAAAACGTGATGAAGCATTGACCATCACCACACTTGAATTGATTTCACGCAGAAAGCGTTGCGACAACAGATAATCGTTGGTCACAATCACCTCGGTGTGAAGAGAACCATAGGTTTCAATATGCTCACGTGCCTGCTCATAACTCTCAACAATCCGAACCGCCAGAATCAGCTCCAGATATTCAGCAGCCCAGTCGTCCTCAGTCGCGGGGATAAGACCACCGACAA
Source organism: Geobacteraceae bacterium (assembly GCA_027064785.1). Classification (GTDB taxonomy): domain Bacteria; phylum Desulfobacterota; class Desulfuromonadia; order Desulfuromonadales; family Geopsychrobacteraceae; genus Desulfuromusa. Next base: position 975 of record JAMOPE010000203.1, on the reverse strand, counting down.
TTGCACATGCATTTTCACAACCGCGCAGTTCGACCCCCGCTTTTTTCATCGCAGAAGCAATCTGTGGCAAAAATGTTGCCGCAATATCGGCATGAATCAGCAGTGTTTCCATCGCATTGCAGACACCGGGACGTTGCACCTTGGCATTCAGACAAATATCTTCGGCCATTTTCAAATCAGCGGCAGCATCAACGTAGGTATGACAAACCCCCTTATAGTGCTTGATGACCGGAATCCGTGAGTTTTCAGAAACAAACCGAATCAACCCTTCACCACCACGCGGGATAATCAGGTCAATTTGATCCTCAAGCTTCAGCAATTCTGTCACCGCGCTCCGATCGCTGGTTGTCACAACCTGCAATGCAGCTTGTGGCAATCCTGCCTTACCCAGTTCCTGCTGCAGTATTTCACCGATGGCCCGATTCGAATGAATCGCCTCCGAGCCACCACGCAAAATGACGGCATTGCCACTTTTTAAACACAATCCAGCAGCGTCAGCTGTCACATTAGGACGGGATTCATAGATAATCCCGATAACACCAAGGGGAATCCGCTGACGGCCAACCTGAATTCCGTTGGGGCGCAGCCACATTCCGGTTACTTCCCCAACCGGATCGGGGAGAGCAGCAACTTCACGCAGCCCGTCAGCCATCCCTGTGATCCGCTCTGAGGTCAAAGTCAGACGGTCGACCATTGCATCAGCCATCCCATTATTCCGGGCACAACTCAGGTCTTTTTCATTTTCCTGCTGCAGCAGCACCTCACTCTTTTCGAGGGCAGCTGCCATACTCAATAATAATTCGTTCTTAACCGCTGATGACAGGTTGGCAACCTGCCTCGAAGCATTCTTGGCCGCCGTTGCCAACTCCAGCATCTGATTTGCGATCGTCATTCCACAAACTCCTCTTCAGCTTCGATAGTCAAAACCAAATTGTCGCGACAAACAACCTCATCACGGTATTTATACCCCAGAAC
>JAMOPE010000202.1 GCA_027064785.1 Geobacteraceae bacterium | reverse complement strand
ATACTACAGGTTCAGCAGGTTGAGCCGCAACTCGAGTTTAGAGTTCTCAATAACCCGGTTAATAATCGGCTGGCGCAGACTCTTCCTTCCCTCTCACAACCCTTTGACTGGGGTGAATTAGTTATGCGGCTTCAGTCGCTGGTTGCTGAAGGTCGGTTGCCCCAATCCGCCATGACCGTTCTGAACCAACTGGAAAAAATTCTAGCTTCTCCGGTACCCCCAACGGAACTTAAAGGGCAGCTGGATCAAATTATTTCTCAGTTGAAGCAGCTAATTGATCCAGCGACTGAATTGTTTATCAGCACACAGCCGGTTCCATCTTTAACACAAAATACCCAGCTGGCGGCTGAAACGGAATTGCTGCAGGCGATTGTCTCACTGGTTAAAAATTTGCAAAATCAATTAGTGCAGACTCCACAATCTTTGACCGGAGAATCGGTGAAAGAGCTTCCTGTTGACGTGAAAAGCCTTCTCAGTGCTCTCTTTTCCGGGCGGGATGTTCCGCAGCTGAAAAGCATGATACTGCCGGTTCTCGATCGGCTCCGTCAGTTTCCCGATCTTTCCCCCCGCCTGGTCGCTGAAATTCAACGTGCTTTATCTGCGGTTGATTCGCAGGACAGTCAAATTGTAAATGCTGCAGTCGGAGGAAGAACTCCCTCTGTTGCAGCGAGTGGCACGGTGAATTCCCCTCCGTTGCAGGTTAACGGCAGCACCGAATGGCTGAAAGTGTCGGCAGACATTAAACACCTTCTGGGGCAGATATCTCAACTGAAAGAGAAAGGAGTTCCTGTTTCGCCAGATCTGTTGGGACGATTGGAGGGGTTAGAGTTACGCCTGCAAGCTGTTGGGGGGGCAGCTCGTCCGTTGCCGGAAGTTGAAGCCTTGCTTGGACAAATAACCCAGTTGGTTTCACAGCCTGCAGCTATTGTCTCAGGCGAAAAGTTAGGGCTCTTATCGCAGCTGTTTGGGCTCCGTTTTGAAACAGAGCTGCTTGACGGGAAAAAGAAAGCAGCATTGATGAGTTTAAAATCGTGCCTGCTTGAATTGCAGCAGGATGGCGATGACGTTAAAGATCCGCTGCAGCGGTTGGAACTGTTTCAACTGTGCAAAGCAAAGTTGGCCGAAAATCATGTCCAGTTTCTTCCGTTGCCCTTCGCTGAGCTGGAAGAAGGCTATCTGCTGGCGGAAAAGCAGGAGGAGAATCCTGATTTTGGTGGTGAGGAGCCTCCGTTGCAAATGTCTCTCTCTCTGCGGCTTTCGGCTCTTGGAAATGTCCGCATTGATATCCTTTATGAGTCGGATGGATTGCATCTGCGGTTAGCGGGAGACGGTCGCCATAAAATGGATTATTTGAAAAGCTGTCGTGAAGAGCTGGAGGAGGCCCTGCAATCGGTTGAACTGAAAGGCGTCAGTTTTAGTGCTGATGCAGGTTTGCCGGCTCGACAGTTACAGGAACGGTTGCTGCCCGAATCTTTAAATATGTTCGATGCGAGAATCTGATGAATGAGTGCTCAACAAAACCATTGCAGGCGGTCGCCCTCCATTATGACCATCAGCCGCAGTCGTCCCCTAAGGTAGTCGCGACAGGTCGGGGGGATTTGGCCGAACAGATTATCGCAGCGGCAAAATTAGCCGGGGTCGATATCGTCCAGGACCCCGATCTGCTGGAAGTTCTCGGTCGGGTTCCCGTTGGTGAAGAAATTCCCGCCGAACTGTTTCAAGCTGTTGCAGAAATACTGACATTTATCTACCGAATTAATGGTCGATATGCGGCAGCGGAAGAGTAAAAAAGCACTTTACAGTGTCTGATTTGTTGGTGTAGAGTGCGCAATTCGCGGAGAGGTGACCGAGAGGCCGATGGTGCTCGCCTGGAAAGCGGGTGTAGTTAACGCTACCCGGGGTTCGAATCCCCGCCTCTCCGCCATTTATTAGCAGGGCGAATGAAAAACGCTCATCTGCGGCGTTACCTTAGGTCGACTTCAACGACGTACCATTGAGGTACGTCTTATTCAATGTGGCTTCAAGTGCCTAGTATCTGAATATTTTTGATCAGTTCTTCGATAGTTCTGGTGGGCTGGTTTTTCGGGCTTTTTTCTATTTTTTCCGGGGACATGTACCTAGATACGTGTCCCCGGAAAAAATAGAAAAACGGATTCGAAGAAATTAATAAGTTTGTATTGCCGGTAGAAGTGACAGCCGGGTCCCGCGCAACGGACATCCGCGAACCCCGTCAGGCCCGGAAGGGAGCAGCGGTAACGGTTTTGGACGTGTGCCGCGGGGGTGCCTGGCTGTCACTTGTGTCGGCAATTTTTTTGTCTGTAAAAAGTTCTTGATTGTTGCGGTTTGTCACGACTTCAATGACCGCATGTTGTATACTTCCATTCCTGAAAATCTGTTCAATATCCTATTTTGTTTGATCGCGGCGGAGAGAAGTTATGTCTTATCTGGTTCTGGCTCGTAAATGGCGTCCACAGCTGTTTGACGATCTGGTTGGTCAGGAACATGTCAGTCAGACATTGAAAAATGCAATTACGGCTGATCGG
>JAMOPE010000201.1 GCA_027064785.1 Geobacteraceae bacterium | reverse complement strand
CGATTTGTTTCTTTTTATTGGCATTGCGTCCGATGACCGCTGTTTCAAGCCGCATGTTGATGACCATTGTGGCTCCCTGTTTGCGGGCAGCCTCTTTCATCCGCAGGATCGCTTCACGCCGGGCACGGTCAACCAGAGATTCATACGATTTCACCCGGCCACCGAAAATATTCCGCAAAATAGCAAGCAGACGCTTGAAATAGTCGATAGAAATGACAACACTGCCGACCACCAGCTCTGAATCACGCACCTTGCCGGAAGGAAAACTTCCTTCAGCGGTCACCACGGCCAGCTTTAGCAGTTCATTTTCACGCTGAATGATGGAGCGGTAGTGGCGTTTTTCTGCAAGAGTGCCAGTAATATATCCAAGTGACAGCAACCCCAGAAAAATCACCAGATCAAAATTCTGCAACAGAATTTCCATGGTGTCTCCTACTCCACTCTAACAGCGGTTCCGTACGCAAACAATTCAGCAGCACCCTGTGCGACTGATGACGTTGCAAAGCGGATATTGACCACCGCATTGGCTCCCATCTGGCGAGCCTGCTCCTCCATCCGCCTCATTGCTTCTTCACGCGAATCCTGAAGCAGTTCGGTGTAACCCTTCAGCTCACCACCAACCAGATTTTTCAGACTGGCCATGAGATCGCGTCCGACATGCTTTGCCCGGACGGTACTCCCCTGAACAATGCCAAAATGTTCAACAATTTTCTTTCCGGGGACAGTATTTACATTCGTCATGATCATCGGGTCTGCTCCTTAAGCGTTAAAATTGTCTGTCTCAAAAAGTAGCTGTGGTGGAGTCACCGTGTCAACAATCCTAATATTATTTTTTGATCTGTCAACTCAGCTTTTTGACAAATTCTGATTTCAGTTTCATTGCCCCGATTCCGCTGATTTTACAATCGATATCGTGATCACCATCAACCAGCCGAATATTTTTAACTTTGGTTCCAACCTTGACCACCAGTGATGATCCCTTGACTTTGAGATCCTTGATGACAGTAATCGAGTCGCCATCCTGAAGCAGATTGCCATTGGCATCTCTGATCTGTCTTTCGCCTTCCTCAATATCTTCAGCAGCAACTTGAGGCCATTCATGACCACATTCCGGGCAGACAAACATCTCACGATCTTCGTAGGTGTATTGTGAGTTGCATTCAGGGCAGTTAGGTAAGTCGCTCATGGTGTTGTCCTCGGTCAGTGAAAATATGGTTTTCTGAAACGTTTGTGTTGATTGAATGACGTGGGAGTGTAACAAGGGAGACGTAAAAGGCAAAGTGGATATTTAGGGATTCTTCTTGGTCAAATATTTTACATTTATCGATAAAAGATCTATTTTGAACCATCAATTTTTATCGGGGAATTATGTCTATGTCGGCAAATTGTGTGTTCTGTCATCTGGATGAGAAGAGACGATTGTTTTCAAACAATCTCGCCATCGCTATTGCTGATGCTTTCCCCGCCTCCCGTGGTCACACTCTGATTATCCCCAAGCGACACTTTGTTTCTCTGTTTGACGCAACCGATGAAGAAAGATCGGCACTCTGGGAACTTGTGGAACAATCCCGGCAGCACCTTCGGTCAAAATATTCCCCAGATGGGTTCAATATCGGTATTAATGATGGTATTGCCGCAGGACAGACGGTGATGCATCTGCATATTCATGTGATTCCCCGATATGCCGGCGATGTTGAAGATCCACGCGGAGGTGTTCGCTGGGTTATGCCTGACAAAGCAAAATACTGGGAAAGTGATGCTGATGTTTGAGGCGATAAAATAAATGTATTGTCCCAGAAATACTCACGATTTTGGGACATAATGCCCCATTGGGGCATATTGCCCCGCCCCTCATCGTGCTAACCCCTTGTTTTTTCAGCATAGAGAGTTGGCACACTGTTTGCGGATAGATCTGTCATAACGCATTTAAGAATGTTCGACGTGACTTCCTTCGTTCATTTCAGTTCACTTGATGCTCTGCTCAGCGTCAGGTGGATGACTCAATAGCTTATTGAACGTTACCTCCCTCGTTCATCTGTGGGGAACCAGCAGGGTTCCCCTCTTTTTTTATCTAAATTGTCTCATCAGTGTAAAATTTCAATCAGCTCCAATTCGTAGATCAGTTCTTCTCCTGCTAATGGGTGGTTGCTGTCCAGAGTGAGTTCTTCGGCTTCTACTTTTACGATTGTCGCCATGAACATCCCGTCATTTTCGTCTTCAACTTCCAGTTCCAGACCGACTTCGGGGGTGATTTCATCTTCCGGGAATTCGCTGCGTGGGACGGTAAAGACTCTTTCTGAACTGTACTCACCAAAGGCATCGTCCGGAGCAATTGTCAGGGTTTTCTTTTCTCCGACCTGCATACCGATGAGTGCTGCTTCGATGGGGGCGTAAAATTCGTCTGCCCCGATAGTCAGGGTCAATGGGGCGATTTCGTGACAGCAGTCATCATCGCACGTGTGCTCTGTATTGTCGTGATCACCCGGTGCCTCAGGGTCAGGGTAGGTGCTATCGATAACTGTTCCGTCTTCCAGTTTCCCAATAAAATTGATC
>JAMOPE010000200.1 GCA_027064785.1 Geobacteraceae bacterium | reverse complement strand
CAAGATGGAGCTGCGTGATCGCCGCCACCTCGCCAATCATGGATTGGTCATCCTGATGCTGGCTATCAATCAATCGACAGGTGAAATTGTTCAGGGTCCCGATATTTTCACCAAAGGGTTTGTCCCCGAGGAGAGTGAGGGGAGCGAAGCCCTGCTTGCCGATGCCAAACAGGCGGTCTGTGATCTGTTGCAGGAGCACAGCCTCGAAATGATTGCCGACTGGGAAGAGTTACGGGTTGAAGTGCGGAAAACCCTGCGTCGCTGCTTCAATAAACGGATTGCCCGGCGACCGTTAATCCTGCCGGTCATTTTACAGTTATAACCGGTGCGTTAATCGGGTATTCTCCCCACAAAATGTTTGCAACCGATAACATCACTATCAAACTGAAAAGTTCGCACTTATGAGTAAAGACATTCCAGAAGTCCCGACAGAAAACCGGATGCGTAAAGAGATCCTCGGCTGGATTTGGCTTGCATTTGGAATTTTCCTGTTGATCTGCCTCGGCAGTTACAGCAATAACGATCCTTCGTTCAACAACAATCTCAACCCCGCTAAAATCAATAATATGGTTGGACTGTTCGGCTCTCACCTGGCCGATCTGCTCTATCAGGCATTCGGTTTGACCGCTTTGCTGTGGCCACTGGGGTGTTTCCATTTAGCGTGGCGCTGGTTAAAGTTTCGTGAGGTAAAATTTCGCGGCATCAGACTGGTCGCATTTTTCCTTCTGCAAATCACCCTCGGCGGGTTGCTCGCCCTCAGTTTTTCGACTGTCTCGATCTTCGGCAGTCAAATCAACGAGGCTGGCGGTGCCATTGGGCGGATTCTGGTACAACTGCTCTCCCAATATTTGAATATCGGCGGAGCAGCAATTGTTCTGATCGTCTTTTTCCTCGTTTCACTGATCCTTTCGACCCGCTTTTCACTGGTACTATTTTTTGACGGCATTCTCGATCGTTTTGGCCGTCGTCTTGAACAACGCCGGGAAACAAAAAAAGCACGAAAAGAGTTAAAGCAGCAGGAAAAAGCGACTCTCGAAATCCACGCTCCAACAATTATTCAGCCCGAAACCAAAGAATTGCCGACCGGCAAACCGAAAAAAGGGAAAAAGCCAAAGAAACTAAGTGACGCCGAATCACAGGAAGCCTTTTCCTTTCTTGAACCAAGCGGCACTTACCATATGCCGGTGATCTCGCTGCTAAACCACGATGGCGGTGAGCCTAAGCCCATCGATAAAGATGCCCTCACCATGGCAGCGCGGATGCTGGAGAAAAAGCTCCTCGACTTTGGCGTTGAAGGTGATGTTGTTGAAGTCAAACCCGGGCCGGTCGTCACAATGTATGAATTTGCCCCGGCTCCCGGAGTGAAGGTGAATAAAATTGCCAACCTTCAGGACGATTTGGCCATGGCATTACAAGCCGTTTCGATCCGGATTGTTGCACCGATTCCCGGTCGCGGGGTTGTCGGTATCGAAATTCCTAATAATGATCGTGAAATCGTCTATCTGAAAGAGATCATCGAGTCGGAAGCATTCCGGAAAACCGGCGGCAAGTTGCCGATGGCTTTAGGCAAGGATATTTTTGGTCAGGTCATCGTCTCTGATCTGGCCAAAATGCCCCACCTGCTGGTAGCCGGTTCAACCGGTAGCGGTAAGTCGGTATCAATCAACACGATGATTCTGTCGCTCCTTTACCGGGCAACACCGGAAGATGTCCGGCTGATTATGATCGATCCGAAAATGCTCGAACTATCAATCTACGAGGGGATTCCTCACCTGTTGCTTCCCGTCGTTACTAACCCGAAGAAAGCCTCCCTGGCGCTTGCCTGGGCGGTTCGGGAAATGGAGCGACGCTATCAGCTGATGGCCGCCAAAGGGGTCAGAAATGTTGACGGTTATAATCGGAAGCTGGCAAAAGAAGCCAAAGAGGCGGAACTTAACCCGCCGCCACTCGAGGAAAACGTTGAAGAATTCCTCGATGCTAAGCTCGATGAACCGTTGCCGATCGAACCGGTGGAGGAACTGGAACATGGGCACCTCCCCTATATTGTCTTGATTGTCGATGAGCTGGCCGACCTGATGATGGTCGCTGGCCGCGAAGTTGAAGAGTCAATTGCGCGGCTGGCACAAATGGCACGGGCAGCGGGCATTCACCTGATTCTGGCAACCCAGCGTCCAAGTGTTGATGTCATCACCGGACTGATCAAAGCCAACTTCCCGACACGGATTTCGTTCAAGGTTTTCTCGCGGGTCGATTCACGCACCATCCTCGATTCAATGGGAGCTGAAACTCTTCTCGGTATGGGTGACATGTTGTTCCTGCCACCGGGAGTCGGCTATCTACAACGAGTCCACGGTGCATTTGTCTCCGAACTTGAAGTTCAGCGGGTCGTCGATTATCTGGCCAAACAGGGGAAACCAAGCTACGATAAAACAATCCTCAAAGCACCGGAAACATCCGGTGACAACAATGGCGAGGAAGAAGGGTACGATGAGTTATGGGATCAGGCGGTCAAGCTGGTCACCGATAGTCGACAGGCGTCTATTTCGATGGTGCAGAGGCGACTGAGAGTCGGCTACAACCGTGCCGCAAGGATGATTGAGCGAATGGAGCAGGAAGGGATTGTCGGTCCGTCGGATGGCAGCGGCAAACCCCGCGAAGTTCTGGCACAGAAAATTGAATAGAATGAGCAACGGCCTTCTCCCTTAAAGAGAAGACCGTTTGAGTATTAAGCGTCGCGTTTGTGATCTTCCAGATACTTGAGCATTTTTTTACTGGTCAGTTTAATCGTTGCCGGACCGGAGCGGACATAGAAATCTTCACCATCCTTATTGAGAAGAAATACCGGTTCGTCAGCCGGATTACAATCAACAAGGCCAATCACTTTTCCGTCAATTTCAAGCAGATCAAAGTGAATCATCTTAGCAAATTCGATACCGATATGCTGGTGAATCAGATTTTTGAAATGTCTCAGACAATGGTCGTCATTCAAAAATAGATCAGGCCCCATCCCCAGGATCTCACCTTCATCAGAAACCCCGAAGAGTAAAAAGCCACCCTCAGTATTCAGATACGCCACAACTGTTTTTAACCACGCCAACTCAATCTCTTTGCCCGGCTTCCCCGACTTTAAATTTTGCCGGAGGGTCGACTTAAATTCCAGAAAGCCACTTTCTCCTGATTTAATCAATCGGAGGACATCCTCAGCCAGAGAATCACGATTGATGACACGGTGGCGAAGCTTCTGAATGTCTCGGGTGTATTTACGGGTGAACAGAATAATCAGAATCACACCGACTCCCATCACCGACGCAATCGCTGCAAAGACATAGATATTCTTCTGATGATATGCGGAGAAATCACTCTCGGGAGTAATAATCCCCAGCATAAGCGAGAGACTGGATGGCCCGACAGGATAGGAATCGGCCCACCATTTTTGTTTTTCCAGATTTAACGAAACCGGATCACTGTCTTTAGCAGGATTTTCCCGCCAGGTAGAAACGGCCTGGGCAATCACCTGATCATCCAGGGTTTGATAATCGACAAAGCGGACAATTTGATTATCACCATCAGGAGATGACTCCAGAACCTGTCCCGAGGTATTAAACAGAAAAACTTTCCCTTGTTCGCTAATTTTAATTTGAGCAACAGACTGATAGAGGTCATCAAGAATCATATCGTAGGCAACTGCTTGAATTTCTTCGGGAGTTTTCTCGTCGTACCAACTGGTCGAAGCAGTAATCCCCATATGACCCGATGAAAAACTATAGGGAGGAGTCCACGCAATTGAGCCACTATTTCCGGCTTTCAACGCATCTTTATACCAGGGACGCTGGCGGGGATCATAGTCAAACGGCTTTTTCCACTCGTTCTGCAACACCCCGTCACTGCCCCAGCGACTGAACCAGGCCATTCCCTTTTTCTTTCCGGGATCAACAAAACGGGCGAGCCAACCGTCGCTATCACGAGTCAGCAGGTAGGCACGACCGGTAGAATCGGCAATACTCGCCGCTGTCACATTCGGAAGGTCTCCAAGGATCGGGATCAGCTTGATCGTAATAGCTTCATTATCATCCAGATCAAGCAGACCGCTCCTGCCCCACTTTCTCAGCACTGTGACCGACGAATCAACCCGTGAGAAAAAATTCTTGATACTGTCATCAGCGAGGCTCGCCTTCTGGCGAATAACCTGCCGATAACTGCTGACTTGGGTTTTTTCCCCCTGAAACCAAACCAGTGCTCCAATAAATCCGACAATTAACAGGATCAGCAGAACCAGTTTTCGGATAAACCTGCGGCGGACATCAGCAGAATGGTTGCGAGGGTGAAGGATTGAATCGTTACTCATCAGCCGGGCAGCTCCTTAAGTATTCTATTAACAGACAAATGTCCACTCAGGATATACTAAATTTCAAGAACCCGCTCAACTTCTTTCTGCAGTTCAGAAAAACGATAGGGTTTCGCAATCCGCCCTTTGAAGCCGTAACTGATATAATTTGCCATCACCGGATCGGTCGCATAACCACTGGAAACAATGAGCCTTGCCAACGGGTCACTCTCAAGAATTTGACTCGCAGCATCCTGACCACCCATCCCGCCGGGAATCGTTAAATCGCAGATCACAATATCATACGGATGTCCACTCTCCCTCGCACTGTTCCATATCTCGATGGCTTCGGCTCCGTGAGCGGCGTAATCAACCTGGTGGCCCATCTCTTCCAACATCGCACCGCTCATCTGCTGAACCAGCTCTTCATCTTCCAGCATCAAAATACGCGCCGCCATACTGCAGCTGGTCACCTGTGAATCTTCAACTGTCTCAGTTTTAGCAACAGGGTTTTCAGCAGCCGGAAGAGTTATCGTGAAAAGAGTCCCGCTATTCAGCTCTGAGGTTGCTCTGATGGTTCCATTGTGTTTGGAGATAATTGAGAAACACGATGCCAATCCCAGACCGCTCCCCTGTTGCTTGGTTGAAAAATAGGGATCAAAAATTTTATCAAGATGTTGCGGTGCAATACCGCCCCCCTGATCCTGAATACAGATTTTCACCTGACGACCCTGAACAGTCTCAATGTTCTCGGCCGTGATCGTGATTTCTCCACCCTCGGGCATTGCCTGCTTGCCATTGATCACCAGATTACTGATCACCTGACTCAGCTGCCCTTTATCGGCATCGACCAACCACAGATCTTCGGCCAAATCGAGACGTAGTTTGACGTTGCTTCCGCGTAACGAAAATCTTGCCGTTTCTGCAATAACACCTTCAAGCGACAACACTTCCTTGATCGGGTCGCCCCCCTTGGCAAAGGTCAGCAACTGCTGGGTCAACCCGGTTGCCCGCTCCATCGACACCCCTGCGGACTCAAGATATTTATGCGCCTTGTGATCGTCGGCAAGAGAACGCTTTGCCATCTCGATGTTGCCAAACAGCCCCGCCAGCAGATTATTGAAATCGTGCGCAATCCCCCCGGCCAAAATTCCAACCGACTCTAGTTTACGCAACTTGAGAAGCTCTTCCTCTGCCCGGCGCATTTCGCTCAAGTCAATAACAACCCCTCTAATCCCTGCCGGCTGACCCTCCTTGAAAATAGGGCAGACGCGGAACAAGGCAGGAAAAACGCTACCATCTTTCCTGATACACCGATATTCGGTTCGCTCCGTTTTTTCACCACGAAATTGCGATTCGACATTGGTCAAAAGTTTTTGCATCTCATCGGGATGAAAAATATTTGCGCTACTCATTGTTTCAGGAAAACCCTCCTCAGAATAGCCGAAGATATCCAGTGCCTGTCGATTGGCATAGGTGAGCGTTAAATTTATATCGGTTTCAAAAACAGCTTCTGGTAATAATTCTGCCAGATCCCGGAAACGCTCTTCGCTCTCCCGAAGAAGAATTTCCGCTCTCTTCCGCTCGGTGATATCGATGGCAACCCCTTCCAGACGGTCCTCTTCAGGATACAGTCGCACCGAAACAGAGTAAGAACGCTGCTGACCATCGGGGAGAATCAGGTCAATTTCATAGTCATTCACAAAGCCGTAGACAGCAAGGGTTTCCAGCAGTTCCTGCCGTTTATTCGGATCGGCAACCAGATCGACCGCTTTCAGCTTTCCGACCGACTCCTCGACAGTACAGCCCAACATCTCTGCTGCTTTCGCGTTTGCCGCCAGCAATAAACCGTCTGATGGTCGGGTCCGGAACAGCCCGGCTAATGAAGTCTCAAACAAATTTCGATATTTTTCTTCACTGAGCTTTATTTGTTCCAGAGCTTTTTGTCTGTCGCGCAGGACAGCGTTGGCACTTTCAGCAATTTTAGACAGTCCGTAAAAATAAATTTTGTCACTATCGATTTCTTCGCCCTCATAAGCCGCCCGATTAAAAAAGTTGACAAATGCCTCCATGTCTCTATTCAGAAAGCGACTGACCACATAGAAGAGGAACAGCACAACAAAAACAAACAAGGCGGTAATAAATAGAGTTTCTTCAATTTGAACACGCCGGTGCTTATCTAAACTAAGCTGCAGTGCGGCAATATTGTTCTCAACCTCATCGAGATAGACACCGGCACCGATCAACCACTGCAATTCTGGAAGACCGTAGACGAAAGAAACTTTCGGGAAATTCTTTCCGGGTTCAGTCAATTTACCCGTTGAATAATAAATAAAATCACCCGCTGGCTTTGAAGCAGCCCTAGCCTGCTGCGCAAAAATGGTCTTTGCTTTAATCGGGGCTTTATTGAAAACTTCCCAGATTTTTTTTGTTCCAGAGATAACTTTTCCATTCGTGACTAAAGTATCCCCATTTAATTTATTGATAAAAAGATAGCCGTTATCCCCAAAACGTACCTGACTGAGCGCCTTCAACACATTTTGCTTTATCATATTATCAAAATCTTCGAGATACAAACCGGTGCCGATTATCCACTGGTATGGTTCAAAAAATTTCACATATGAAATTTTTTTGTGATTTTCCCCTTTTTTTTGTGGCTTGGACCAATGATATTGGTAAAATCCCTCCCCCGCCTGCCGCACAAGATCAATCATATCTCTGACAACAAATTTACCCTGACTGTCCTGCACATGAAGGAGATTTGTCCCTTCGAGCTCCGGCTTGTCGGGAAATAAAACCTCGGTGCCGTCGAGTCGAGTGATGAAATAGTAACCCGAACCATTGGCATAACGAACCGGTCTTAATGCAGCCAATATCAGCTGTTGGATTTCTTTATCTGATTCAGTATTTTTATTCTGCGCATAAATATTTTTAACAATTTCAAAGACCTCATTGGTGCGTTCTTTAACACTCTCCCGGGTCATTTCTAAAGCATGTGAGCGCCGATCTCTGATCAGAGTAACTGCCCGCATAACTTCGCGCTTAATCAAATCTTTCTGCTGCGCAATATAGTCAGCCCGCATCGTCTCTGAGCGCTGGCTGAAATCATCAGCACTCGACAAGAGGTACATCGTCATAAGAGCAGCGGCCAACAGAACCAATGCCCCGACAGCAATTATCTGGAAAACCCTGATCAGTTTTATTTGTTTTTTTGCCATTGCGTTGATACCCAAAAATTGACAGCTATTTTATAAATAACCGGCTTGTGACAAGTACGTTGCAGCATAACACAGACGAGAACAGTATTACACAGCATTAATCTTCCAAATAATCAGTCGCTGCAGGTTTTTTCGCCTTGACATTCACCTAAGCGGCAATGTTCAATTGTTTTTGACTCTATAGATAATGAACAATCCAGATTAACTGAACAACATCACTTGGAATAAAAAGGTTATGCCAAAGCAAGCACTCCTTAAAGAAGAACAGATCATTCACGACAGCATTAAAGCAATTAGATCGATACCTCAGGCAAAAATCGAGTTTTTACTCAAAAAAGTTGGTGGCCCTTTTTCCGGAACCTTCCGGTTAGCCGGTCCGTGGGGGAATTATCACTACTACATCAAAGCCGTCCCCAAGCTGACTCCAACGCTGGTTGATCTAGTCATTCACCAGATTAAAACATCTCCGGCACCCAAAGATGCCAATCCACTGCTGGTCAGCCACTACATCTCTCCCCGGCTTGCGGCAAAACTGAAACAGCAGAATATCGAATATGCCGATTGTGCCGGAAACTTGTTTCTCAACCAGATGCCGCTCTACATTGAAATCGGCGGGCAGAAACATCCGAAAAAACCCGCAGGAGCTGATCGGCTGTTTCGCCCTGCCGGGCTGAAACTGATCTACCTGCTACTGCGTAATCATCAGGCGATTAACGCGACCTATCGGACACTCGCTGATGATTGCGGCATTGCCCTGGGAGCGATCGGTGATTTATTCAGTGAGCTTGAAAAGCGGGGAAATCTGATCGTTGATGAGCAGGGAAACCGCAAACTGTATGCTATTGAAGAATTACTGCAGCGCTGGCAACTGGGTTATCTCGAGACATTGCGCCCCAAATTGCAGTTGCAACGCTGCAAACTCAGTCCCGGCTACACAGTTCAACAGCTTCCCGAGCTATTACAACAAATGGCCGAAGGCCGGCAGATTCTCCTTGGTGGAGAAGCGGGAGCAGCTCTGTTGAGCAGCGGTTTCCGGCCTGCTGAAGCGGTTCTTTACCTGGAGCCGGAGCTGCAACTCAAAGCGATGTTACAACTTCATCTCCTCCCCGATCCACAGGGTGAGGTCACCCTGCTTCAACCGTTTGGTCAACAATGTCACTGGAATGGCTGGCAACCGGAAGGATTAACCCTGGCCGACCCACTCCTGACGTTTGCCGAACTTTCAGGGACTCAAACCGATCAGGTTGCGATCAAACTTTATCAGCAGTATCTGGCACCCCGCCTGGAGAGCTGACATCTGTCGAAGCATTATCATCATACAGACAGAATCTCTCCTTGTTCCATCGGCTTGAACCTGTTAAACAACTGGGTGGGAAAAAATCTCACCGCTTTTTATCTGGATATTCGTTATGCCACTGGTTCCAACAACTCTTAAACTTCTCGATCGAACCGGATTTCGGTTGATGATTCTCGCCGTACTGGTTGGAATCGTTGCCGGTGGCGGTGCAATCTTTTTCTATTTTGCAACCAACAGCGTTGAGCATCTCACGCTGGGGCAGGTCGGTCACTTTCATCCTCCCCAGGAAGGAACACCCAACAGTTCTTTCAGTTTTATCGATAGCTTATCGGTACCTTCACGCTGGTTCCTGTTTCTTTTTCCGGCCCTGGGCGGGATTTTCTCCGGCTGGCTGGTTTACACCTTTGCCCCTGAGGCCGAAGGGCACGGAACTGACGGTGCGATTGAAGCGTTTCACCGCAAGGGTGGCGTCATCCGTGCCCGCGTCCCGATTATTAAGACCGCTGCTTCAATTATTACTATCGGCACCGGCGGGTCGGCAGGTCGAGAGGGACCGATTGCCCAGATTGGTGCCGGCTTCGGCTCTTTTATGGCGACAAAACTGGGGCTTTCGGTCAAAGATCGCCGAATCCTCCTCCTAGCCGGTATGGCAGGTGGTATTGGTGCGACCTTCCGCTCCCCTCTCGGCGGAGCTCTATTTGCCGTCGAAGTTCTCTATCGAGACCCCGAATTTGAGCATGAAGGCTTGATCCCCTGCATCATTTCATCAATTATTGCTTACTCCCTATTTGGTTCCGTCACCGGCTGGAAGCCGCTGCTTGATACTCCGCTCTTCCGCTTTGATCGACCATCAGAACTGTTTCTCTACCTCGCTCTGGGAATCGCATGTGCCCTGAGCGGCGTCCTTTACGTCAAGTTTTTCTACGGAATGCGTGATGTCTTCCGCAAGATTCCGGTTCCAAACTGGATAAAACCGGCAATCGGCGGACTCCTTCTCGGCCTTTTGGCAATGTACATCCCCCAGGTTCTCGGTTCCGGATACGGCTGGGTCCAGGCCGCCCTTTACGGAAAGATGGCACTGTGGGTCATGCTGGTCATAGCAATTGCCAAAGTGGTCGCCACCAGTTTAACGATTTCATCCGGCGGGTCCGGCGGTGTTTTTGCCCCCAGCCTGGTCATCGGGGCAATGCTTGGTGGAACCTTCGGTGCAACCGCAGAGATCCTCTTCCCAATGGCCGTTCAAGACCCGCGAGCTTATGTCCTGGTCGGGATGGCGGGCTTCTTTGCCGGAGTCGCCAATGCTCCCATCGCCACCCTGATCATGGTCAGCGAGTTGACGGGAAATTACAGCCTTCTTGCTCCACTGATGCTGGTTTGTGTCGTCGCCATGCTGGTCATGCGGAAAAATACCATCTACGAAAAACAGGTTGCCTGCCGTTTTGAGTCTCCCGCCCACCTTGGGGATTTTGTGATCGATATCCTTGAAGGGGTCAAAGTTAAAAGCCTTGCCCACAAAGGGAAAAAACCGACCCTGATTCCCGGAGGAATGACACTGCCGGCAATCCTCAACAAGATTGCTCCGGCCAAAACAACCTACTATCCGGTGGTTGATGATGAAGAGCTGATGACCGGAATTTTCTCGATGACCGATATTCGACGGATTCTCAATGATGATATTCCGCCGACACTGGTCATTGCCGAAGACATTGCCACCCGCAGTGTTATCACCGTCACTCCCGAGACGGAGCTGACCGACGTGATGAAGAAACTGACGGCGCGCAACCTTGATGAAATTCCGGTTGTTGATACCGAAGAACCACGAAAAGTTCTCTATATGATGTCACGTCGGACGCTGCTGGCCCATTACGCTGAAACGATGGAAAAAACCAAACAGGATTATCAGGAATAGATCACAATGACAGAAACACAATTACAGAGTTTTATCGTCATTGGCGGTGGCATTGTCGGATTGGCGACCGCCCGTCAGTTGCAGCATAATTTCCCCGCAGCCAAAGTCACCGTCCTCGAAAAAGAAGCCGGGTTGGCAGCCCATCAAACCCGCCATAACAGCGGGATTATCCATGCGGGCGTCTACTACGCACCGGGAAGTCTCAAAGCACAGTTTTGCCGTGAAGGAAATCGCGACACCAAACAGTTCTGCCGCGATAACGATATTCCATTCCGTGAAACCGGGAAGCTGCTCGTCGCCACCGATGCGCAGGATGAATTGCGCATGGAAGAACTGCTGGAACGTTGTCGCATTAATGAAATCGAAACCGAAGTTCTTGATCAGCAACAGTTGCGTGAGTTCGAACCCAATGTCGTCGGTGTGGCTGCAACCTGGGTTCCATCATCGGGAATTGTCGATTTTGAGGTAATTTCCAACAAACTGGCAGAACAGGTACGTGCTGCCGGAGGGAAGATCGAAACAAACTGCCGGGTGACTGCGATCAGCGAAACAACTGGAGTCGAGGTTAAAACGACCAAAGGGATTTTCTCTGCCGATTTCGTCGTGGGCTGTGCCGGCCTTTATTCCGACCGATTGGTCAGAATGCTGGGACAGGAACCAACCTTCAAGATTCTGCCGTTCCGGGGTGAGTACTTCCAGCTACCAGCGGAGAAAAGTGAGATTGTTTCCCATCCTATTTACCCGATTCCCAACCCAGAGCTACCCTTCCTCGGCATTCATCTGACCCCGATGATTGACGGCTCTCTGACTGTCGGCCCCAACGCCACCCTGGCACTGGCACGCGAAGGGTACAGTCGCTGGAAAATCAACGTCAGCGATCTGGCAGAAATGCTTAGCTATTCCGGACTCTACAAACTGATTATGAAATACCCGCTACCGACTCTGATGGAATTGAAAAATTCCCTCTATCGG
The DNA here is from genome assembly GCA_027064785.1 of Geobacteraceae bacterium. Classification (GTDB taxonomy): domain Bacteria; phylum Desulfobacterota; class Desulfuromonadia; order Desulfuromonadales; family Geopsychrobacteraceae; genus Desulfuromusa. The sequence goes on along the minus strand of JAMOPE010000200.1, from coordinate 1,645 downwards.
CCCGGCTACCTAAAACTGGTCAACCGCTACTGCCCTGCGGTGACCCTTGACGATTTGCAACCCTACCCTGCCGGAGTCCGCGCCCAGGCCGTCAAACCCGATGGCACAACCCTGGACGATTTTCTCTTTATCGAAAGCAAACATGCGCTGATCGTCGGTAATGCCCCGTCTCCGGCAGCAACATCAGCCATGCCGATTGCCCGACATATCTGTGAAAAAGTCAAAAAACTGATCAATGTCAGCTAAAAAGGCGGGCCCGCTAACAGCCGGCAAATCCGGGGCGCAGACTCGCAACATGATGCACAGCCAGCGGCGGAACACTATTGATTCTGCTATTGCACAGTCTCTGGATGGAGACACAACAAACTAGAGGTCACACAGGGAGCGATAGTGGATCGCTATTGCTCCCTCCCTTTCTCGCAGAATTCACCTTATCAATGTAAAAAGTTCACAATTCCAACCAGCTACGCCACCCAAAGTTAAAGTTCACAAATTTTTATTTAAATACACTATAATTGAGGTAATTTTCTGCGGGAGGTTGAGCGATGTCACTATCAGTCAATACCAGTATTTCTGCCTTACAGGCACTTGGGACAAAGCAAAGCGTGACAGCAAATAATATTGCTAACAGCGAAACGGCTGAGTTCAAGAGATCACGCACGGTTCTGGAAGAAGGGTCAACGGGAGCAGTCAGCGCCAAGGTTCAGCCCGTCAACACACCGGGAACAAGGGTGAACCTTCCCGACGGCGGCCTTGAAGAAACATCCAACGTCGATCTGGCTCAGGAAGTCACTGAAATGATCCCGACAAAGAATGCCTACGCAGCAAACCTGGCAGCATTGAAAACAGCGGGTGAGATGGAAGATTCAGTTCTTGATCTGATTGGCTGAAAACAGTTTCAGCCTGAAGTGAAATTCACATTATCCACAACACAGCGGATATCGGCGTCTAGCCCAAACAGTAACAAATCCTTTGACTCATATGGCTCCCCGGCTTTGACAACTAATCTGCCAGTTCATCACGTAGACGGCGAAAAATTTCACGATAAGCACGCCGGTCATCGTGTTGCTGAACCGAACGGGCCAGGCGGGAGATTGTCTTGCGATCAATTTCTGGGGCCAGCTCAAGCATTTCGTCAAAAGCGGCGTTAAAGGTATCGGCAGAACAGAGCCGGTCACGCAGTTTTTCGAACTGATGAAACTGCTTCTTATCGCTGCGCCCCACCTGATCGAGATTCTGCAGTTGTTGTAACAAGTCATTAAGAGCTTCCGGCATCTTGCGCAACATCCCTGCCAGATATTTCAACTGCCGTCGCTGAGAACTACGCCCTTTGGTTGAGCGCGCCTCCTCAGCTTCAAGCAGGATTTCTTCAGGTAATTTAAGTTGAGAAAATTGATTGTCGGTCAGCGTCACCAACTGTTCGGCAACCTGTTCCACCTGTTTGGCTTGTTGCTTCTTTTTTGTCCGGCTTAACGGTAAATCTTCCTGTTCATGCGATTCCATAAATATCATTTCTCCTAAAATTTTGCCCAAAGCTACCGCGACCGACCGACCGTGGTCAACTGCTCTATTATTCACCATCAATAAGACAAAAAAACGCCCACAAACTTTGGGTTGTTGTCCCTTTTTTGTTATGATGTTCCGA
>JAMOPE010000199.1 GCA_027064785.1 Geobacteraceae bacterium | reverse complement strand
TGGCTCGAGAAACTTGCGCCTCATGAACCGTTAACGCGTTATCTTCATAACAACACCGGTGAAGATAACGGCGATGCCCATTTAAAACGGATGGTGATGGGACGTGAGGTTGTTGTTGCCATCACAGCTGGTCAGCTCGATTTTGGACCGTGGGAGCAGATTTTTTATGGTGAATTTGATGGTCGGCGTAAAAAAAGGGTGTTGGTGAAAATTATTGGTGAGTGACCTGCTCGTTCACAATGTGTTATCATCTTGAGATAATATTTGGTTTGTTTATGTCTGGTTTGGGGCGATTTACTTACTTGTTCCTGATTAATTTTCAACGGGAGAAGAGTTATGAGTTTGGAAGAAGGCGTATGTTATACCTATGAGGCAGCTCTCGAAAAAGCAATCGAGATGGAAGAAGAAGGGTTTCGTAACTATCTGCATGCCATTGATGTCGTGACCGATCGTCAGGCAAAAGCAATTTTGCGCGAAGCCGCTCTTGAAGAGCTGAATCACAAGCAGAGCCTTGAAATTGCTTTGCTGGATGGTCATGATAAGGATGTCTCTGCGCTACAACAGGAGATCCCGACAATGAACCTTAACTATGTTTTTGAGCAGAAGGAAATTGCTCCCGGTGCAGATGCTCGTACCGCTCTGGCGCATGCAATCTATTTGGAAAAGTCGGCCGTCGATTTTTACAAACGTTTGATGGCAGGCTGTGAAGGGGCACCAATGGCTGGTTTGTTTAAGAAATTGTTGGCTGATGAAACACGTCACCTGGCCAGTCTTGAAGATTTTTATGAACGTTACTTTTTGACAGAAAATTAAACATAGTTTTCACGTATTTACGTTTTTTGAAAGGGTTCCGGTTTTGATCGGGATCCTTTTTTTGTTAAAAAATATCAGAACTTTTCTATTAAAATCAAAGAGTTGAAATATATTCAAAAGTTGCTATTATAAATCAAACAGCGTTTGTGTGGAGGGTTTAATATGGATGTTGATTTGGTGAAAGCTGCTTTTGCTGTTTATGTCGTCGGTGTCTCTCTCATTCGCCTTTTAGATGAGAACGAGTACTTCCGTCTGACCGCAATGAAAAAAGTTTACGGTCGCAGTAAAGGCTTACTCTACCATTTCCTCTCCCATGTTGCTGTGCCGTTTGTGTTTGCGATGATCTATCTATGTCGTGGGATTGTGTCACTCTCGGCTTTCTAATTTTTACAGCGATATTGTTTCATCTAATTTATCCTCTATACTTGCTCGGATCATTTCTTGGTCTGGGTATTTTTTTTGAAAATCTGCTATAATTCCCGGTCGCTTGACAAAGTCGTGAAGGATTTTTATTCTCTCCGACTGCAAAAAAAATATATTGGAATACAAAGGAGATATGGAAATGTCTGACAAACTTAAACCAGAAGAAGGTCGCATCTCGATTCATACCGAGAATATTTTCCCAATCGTCAAAAAATGGCTCTACAGCGATAAGGAAATTTTCCTTCGTGAGCTTGTCTCCAACGCTGTTGATGCAATCCACAAAATGCAGAATATCAACCTGGTCGAAGGGTTGAAGCTGGCAGATGAATATAAGGTTGATATCTCAATCGACAAAGATGCCGGCACACTGACGGTCAGTGATAACGGCCTTGGGATGACTGCAGAGGAAGTGCGCAAGTATATTAATCAGGTGGCGTTTTCATCCGCTGAAGAGTTTATTGAAAAGTTTAAGGGTCTTGAGGATAAGAACGAAATTATCGGCCATTTTGGTCTGGGTTTTTATTCCAGCTTCATGGTGGCGGAACATGTCGAAATTCGCACATTGTCGTATCAGGAAGGTGCCGAAGCAGTCCACTGGCAGTGTGAGGGGACAACAAAATATAGTATTGAGGCAATAGATAAGAAAGAGCGTGGAACCGAGGTTATTCTTCATCTGAATGACGATGAGAAAGAATTTCTTGAGCCTGACCGGACCCGTGACGTGATCAAAAAATTCTGTAATTTCCTGCCGGTATCCGTCAATCTTGAAGGGGAGGAAGTTAACGACAAAGATCCGCTCTGGACAAAGAGTGCGTCTGAGATCAGCGATGACGATTACAAGGAATTCTATCGTAAGCTTTATCCCATGTCACAGGATCCATTGTTCTGGATTCATTTGAATATCGATTTTCCATTCAATCTTAAAGGAATCGTCTATTTTCCCCATCTGACCAATGAATTTGACGTCACCAAGAGCCATATCAACCTTTATTGTAATCAGGTCTTTGTCTCCGACAACACCCCGGAACTGATTCCTGAGTTCCTGACTCCATTACAGGGCTGCATCGATGCTCCCGATCTGCCGCTGAACGTGTCGCGGAGTTATCTGCAGAATGACCCTCAGGTGCGTAAGATTCGCGAAGTTGTCAGTGGGCGGGTTGCGGCAAAGATTGTCGAACTGGCGAAAAAGGATCGTGAAGCATTTGAGCCGATTTGGGAAGATATTCACTCCTTTATCAAGTACGGCATGATGCGTGAGGATAAATTTTACGAGAAGGTCAAAGACCAGGTGATCTATCGTACGACGGGTGAAGATAATTACACCACCCTGCCGG
>JAMOPE010000198.1 GCA_027064785.1 Geobacteraceae bacterium | reverse complement strand
CACCTTATAGCCTTTTTCTGCCAGTGCCGTTGCTATTCCGGCAGTTTCGCTCGTCCCGCCAAACAGCAGAATCATTGATAATACCCCCGTGGGGTCACCATCCGACCGTTAATCATTTGGGTGGTTGAATTGCCGATAATCACCAGCGACCGCATCCCGATCTCTTCTTCGAGAAAATGGTCAAGATCGGAATAAACCACCTGTTGAGTGGCATCACTAGCGGCGGTGACAATCCCCACCGGCGTTGTCCCCAACCGATGCTGGAGGAAAATCTTGGCGGCATCCTCAAGTTGATGAATCCGTTTTTTACTGCGGGGATTATAGAGGGAAACCACCATATCGGCAGCTGCCACCGCTTCAAGACGCATGACGATCATCTTCCACGGCACCAGCAGATCGCTTAAACTGATGGTTGCCGAATCGAGCATCAACGGGGCTCCCAGTTGAGCAGCAGCCGCATTGGCGGCACTGACTCCGGCGACAACCTCGATCTCCACCTGCCACCCTTCCGCTGCAGCCATCTCCAGTGCCAGCCCCGCCATACCGTAAACTCCGGCATCTCCCGATGAAATCAGAGAGACAGTTGCTCCCTGCAATGCCCGTTGTAACGCCACGCCACAACGCTCCGACTCTTTCCGCATCCCCGAAGTGACGGTCTCTTTACCGCCACACAAATCGGCAATCGATTCGATATAAGGGTCGTAGCCAACCACCACCGTACTTGCCGCAATGGCAGCTTCAGCTCGATGGGTGCGATCTAGTCGATTGCCGGGGCCGATGCCAACGACAAACAATTTTCCTGTGCTACGGCAATGGTCACCCCCTGCCGAGCTTGTTTTTTGACAATTAATGATGTCCTCCATCCCGCCAATAAGGCTGCCGGTTCAGCGACAGCGGGCAGGTTAACTTGTTGTTTCACAAAAGATGAATGTTGAAAATCTTGCTGACAATGACGAATTCGCTCGTGGCTGATAATCCGCAACGGAATATTGAGCTTTTCGGCCACAGCGAGCAATCCAGCTTCGTCGGCTTTAACCTCAGCCGTTGCCAGATAACGAACCCGCTCGATAGAAAGGTTATTGACCGCCAGCACTGCAGTTAAAGCGGTATAAATTTCCTCGACCGATTTCCCTCGCCGACAACCGATACCGACAACCAGATCCTTGATCGCCTCGGTGGTCGTTGAAATCATCGGCTCGGCATCAAGAATATTTGCCACCTGCACCGCCAGAGCGTTGGCTCCCCCTTCATGACCACTCAGCAGGCTGACCGCCGTCCGACCACCGGCATCGATTACGACCACCGCCGGATCGGAGAGTTTGCTCTGCACCGATGCAGCCAGAGAGCGGATAACCAAACCCGTTGGGGCAACGAAAATCAGCCCGTCATATTGGTTAAAAATTTCGGGAACTAACTCCATCACCTTGGGAAAAGATTGGCTGTTTGCAGGCAATGGCAACGCCTCATGAATATAGAGATCGAGACCGGGAAACGATTTTCGTAACTGCTCACAGACCACGACCCCTTGCGGAGAAAAAGTGATTGCCGCCAGTTTCACGGCGTATCTCCAGTAGCATCACCATCGGCCTGCCGGTAACCGTGGCTAAAATGGCGATGATAAAGTTTTGATACCGGAATATCCCGAGCCAGTGCCGGTCCGACGATAATCATCGCCGTTTTTTTGATCGCTGCCGCTTCAACCTGAGCGGCAATATCGGCCAAGGTACCGCTGATAACCACCTCATCGGGCCAGGACGCATGAAATACCACCGCTGCCGGACACTCAGTGCCGTACCACTCTGCCAGTTCGGTCGCAACTTCTGCCATTTTGTGAACCGATAAAAACAGACACAAGGTTGACTGGGTACGGGCCAGATGTTCCAGTTCCTGTGCTGCGGGCATGGGAGTTCGTCCCGAAGTACGGCTAAGGATGATGGTCTGAGCAATTTCTGGGGCGGTCAGTTCAGTTTTCAACGCTGCCGCTGCCGCCTGAAAGGAACTGATGCCGGGGACCACCTCGTAATTGATCCCCAGACGGTCGAGAATATTCATCTGCTCGCGGATAGCACCATAGATAGACGGATCGCCGGTATGGAGACGAATCAAATCGACATTACGTTGTTGTGCCTGACAGAAAACCTCTTCCATCTCCTCCAGCGTCATCCCGGCGGAATCGTAAAGGTCGGCACCTTGGGGAACCAGAGCTACCACCTCGGGTGCGACCAGCGAACCAGCGTAAATACAGATTTGACAATTGCTGAGAAGGCGATGGGCCTGTACGGTGAGGAGCTCTGGATTGCCCGGCCCGGCACCAACAAATATAACTTTCATGTTTTATCCATTTCACTTGGTAGTTATCAGTTTATTCTGGGGACACGTAACGAGTACATGTCCCCAGAATAAACTGATAACGGATTAACAACTATCGGTTCAGTCCCCTCTCCCTCAGGGAGAGGGCTAGGGTGAGGGGGAAGACACCAACAAGCCCCCTCATCCACCCTTCGGGTACCTTCTCCCTCAGGGAGAAGGAAAAAACTATCTCAACGCGGTCGCGTTAAACGGGTCGTATCCACCAAAATCACCGCCAG
>JAMOPE010000197.1 GCA_027064785.1 Geobacteraceae bacterium | reverse complement strand
TGAAATCCCAACTCTCGATACTCCAAAACGGGTTAAGGTTCCCGCCGGAATGCAGCCCGGTCAGAAAATCAGGTTGCGGGGCTACGGTGTGGCAGCATCAGGAAAAAGACCGGCCGGTGATCTCTACGCCGTTATTGAAGTTGTTGTTCCGACCAGCTTAAACCAGAAGCAGAAGGATGCTTTAGAAAAGCTGAAAGAGGTTGACCTTTGAGTACTCGTGTCCCACTTGAGGACTCATATGGGGCACGAGTAAAATACTCAACAAAATGCGCTATTCGGCTTGCAGACATATCGAAAGGCAGGATATACTCTCGGGGTTTTAAACTGACCCGGAAGGACAATTGTGAACAGACGTCTTACGACTCATAACCTTCAGTTAATTCTGAGGTTGACAATCCTGCTACTATTCTGGATTGGTCTGCAAGCCGCATATAGCTGTGCAACTCACGATGGCTGTGCCTACAATCCCGAAATCCGGGTTGACCGCTGTCACCTTGATGACACACAGGCAAAGGCTGAACTTTGCTGCCAAAGTGAGGCGTGTCACAGCACGACTCCACAGCAACATGATCTTGGCGGGCCCAGCTATCATGCTGAAAGAGATGCCTCTCACCTGCTGATTCACGAATCACGGACCCATACACCACAACTGAAAGTCGGCGCACCGTTTATTCAGATATCCAATCCTCCAGCCATCGTTTCCTGCAATATCAAGGCACCGGAAACACCACTCCAGGCCCTCACCAATTTACAAACAGTTGTCCTGCTGAATTGAGATTCTCCCCATCGGTAGTGCTCCCCTTCTCTGTCCCTGTCACAGTACAGAGAGCAGCTGCTACCCTTTTGCGTATCAGCGGTTGACGTCAGTCAGTTTCACTGGCTATATTGACCAAATCTGTCATCTATTCAGACAGACGAACACAAGGAGAATTTACTTTGGCCGAAAAAAACAAACCATTAACAGACCGCGTATGGGATTTCCTCTGTTCCCTAAAGCTCGCCATCATTCTGGTGCTGCTACTGGCTGTCACCTCGATTATCGGGACAGTCATCCAGCAAAACGCACCTGCTGCCGACTATATCCGTGAATATGGTCGCTCTAACTACGAACTGTTTCGTACCCTGCAATTTACCGACATGTACCACTCAGTCTGGTTTATCGGTATCCTGGCAATCTTCAGCGTCAATCTGATCTGCTGTTCAATCAAAAACTTCCCGCGGGCGTGGAAGTTTGTCAAAGATCCGATGCTGGTTGCCAGTGGTGGAATTTTCAAAGGATCGGCAAACCGGGCGGAACTCACCAGTAAACTGCCGAAACAGCAAGTCGCTGAAAAAGTCTCTACGATCCTGAAAAAGGAATTTACCAACCCGGTTTTGACCGAGAAGGATGACAAGATTTACCTGTTTGCCCAGAAAGGGATTTACTCCCGTTTTGGAGCCTATGTCACCCATGTCGCAATTCTGGTTATCATGGCAGGTGCCGTCATCGGCAATGTCTGGGGCTATAAAGCCTTTGTCAATATCGTTGAAGGGACATCAATCGATCAGGTTCGGTTGATGAACGGGGTCGGGACGATCGATCTTGGTTTCACCGTTCGCTGTGATGATTTTGATGTCAGCTATTACCCTAACAGCCGCCGCCCGAAAGACTACAACAGTGATCTGGTTGTTATTGATAATGGTGTTGAAGTGATCCACAAACGGATTGAAGTCAACGACCCGCTAACCTACAAAGGGATAAAATTTTATCAATCGAGCTACGGTTCGGCAGGCAATGCTTTCTTTAAAGTCCGCGTCACCGATAACACGACTGGAAAAGTGATCGATGTCAAAGCCCATCAGGGCAGACCGACACAGCTCCCTAACGGCTACTCCTTTGTCGTCACCAACTTTACCGAAAGTGACCGCAACTTTGGCCCGGCAATGCAACTGAACGTCAATACCCCCGATGGAAAACGTGGTGCACCCCTGGTCATCTGGCAGAACTATCCGCAATTTGATGTCAAACGTGGGGGCACTTTCAGCTTTGCCCTGTTCGGTTTTGAGCAACCCCAATACACCGGTCTTCAGGTATCCAAAGATCCCGGCGTCAACATCGTCTGGGCCGGTTGTTTCCTGATCGTTTTCGGTTCACTGACAGCGTTCTTCTTCTCCCACAAACGAATCTGGGTCTGCATTGAAGAAGAGGGCAAACAAACCAAAGTTAAAATTGCCGGGAATGCCCACCGTAACCAACCGGGTTTTTCTTTGGCATTCGAAGACTTACAACAGAAAATCGAAGAATCAATTAAAAACGAATCCCCACAGAAGGAGGGATAATTCATGGATAGTGGACAATTATTCAATATCACAACAATTGCCTATTTCGCCGCAATGGTCCTGTTCTTTGCCTACATTGCGACAAAAAACAAAACCATTGCACTGGCTGCCACCCTCGTTTCACTGGTCGGATTTCTAATTGAAACCACCGCCCTGGGGTTGCGCTGGTACGAGTCCTATCAGATCCTCGGTGCCGATGGCCGGGCCCCTCTGACCAACCTTTATGAATCGGTTGTCTTCTTTTCGTGGTCAATCCTGCTGATCTATCTGATCATGGACTGGAAGTACAAACAGCGCACCAT
>JAMOPE010000196.1 GCA_027064785.1 Geobacteraceae bacterium | reverse complement strand
ATGGGTAGTCTGGAGTTTCAATATCCATCAGCCGATCCTGTTTGTCAGCGGGAACATCGAGTTCTTCCGAGCCGATCAACAGATAGGTTACAGGAGTACGGCGGAACATCCGGCGCGGGATGCCGAAGCCGAAGCGGACATGGTTGCCTCCGGCAACAACCAGAACCTGATGTTTTGGGTCGGTCGTTTTCAGATACTCAGCGAGGTTCTGTGCCATTGTTTCATCCCAGAGGGTCTGGACTCTCTGGAAGCCATCAAGCATCGCCTGACCCATTTTGTGACCGCTGAATACCGATTGAACCATCGCTTTCTGGTAAGGATCATCGACCATCTCGGGGAGCTGTTGTTTTTCCTCCTCGCTCAGTTGATCCAGCGGGGTGTGGGATGTTTTCTGCTTTAATTCCTTTTCGGCATTAAGTGCCAGAATCGGGATATTGTGATCGCGACAGTAGGTCAGCAGTGGGCGGTAGAAAGCAAAATTCATCCGCCAGGTGTGGAACCAGTTCACCTGCTTTAAAAATTCTTTTTCAGTCAGTTTTCCGGCCGTCCATAAATCGAGGACCGGTTGCTGCGACGGGGTGAACATCTCCATTGCCAGAGTGATATTACCGGGATTATGTTGTTGCAGCGTATCAAGAACATCAACTTCAAGGCGGTGTGATGCCGGGTTATCGTGAGTTTCACCGACGAAGGTCACACGCACCTGCCTGGCGTGGTCAAGCATCACCTGTCGATCGACGTAGACTCCGGTTGGCAGGTGAAGAATGTCACCGATGACCGGTTCACGCTCCGGCGGGTAGGGGAGCTCGGGATCTCCGAGATAGTTTTTGGCGGGCTGACAGCCGATAAGTGAGATCGTCATAAGCAATAATGGAAAGATTGCGTGGATTCTCATCTTTCACCTTTTTTAGTAGATGTTTTTCGCATAGAAAATTTCGGTCATTTCCTGTTGCAGAATTGTTTTAATTTTACTGCGCTCTTCTTCGCTCAAATCGTTATACGTTGTGGCAAACAGGTACTGGTTCAAATCAAAATCCTTCAGCAACATTTTGGTGTGAAACAAATTTTCCTGATAAATATTGATATCAACGCACTGGTAACAATCACGGATACTCTTGCGAATATATTGTTGAATACTGTGGATCCGGTGATCAATATAGTGTTTACGCCCCTTGACGTCGCGGGTAAAGCCGCGAACTTTATAATCCATCAACACAATGTCAGACTCAAACGAACTGATCAGGTGATTGAGCGCTTTTAATGGACTGATTCTACCACAAGTTGAGACATCGACATCAACCCGGAAGGTCGAAATTCCCGATTTGGAATCGGTCTCAGGATAGGTATGGATACACAGGTGGCTTTTATCAAGGTGGGCCACAATGGCATCGGGTTTCGGCTCAATCGGTTCTTCGGCAATCAGGATCGTGACCGAGGCTCCCATCGGATCGTAATCCTGACTTGAAATGTTGAGAATGCTGGCACCGAGGATCTCGGTCACTTCGGTCAGAATCCGGGTCAACCGTTCGGCGTTATATTCCTCATCGATATATTCGAGATATTCTTTCCGTGCCTGAGGTCGTCGGGCATAACAGACATCGTAGATATTGAATGTCAGGCTTTTGGTTAGATTGTTGAAACCACGGAGTTTTATTTTAGGTCTACGCTTGGGGCGAGTTATTTTTTTTGCACACATCGATATAATCCCTGAAAAAGCACCGGACATGATCGTCCGGTGCCTCGGTATTAAATCTCAGGTCGTAGTCATTTGTCTATATCGCTTTTTTTGTTTCCCGCTCACCCATGACTTTATAGGCACACAGAGAACCACACATGGTGCAGGCACCATGCGATTCATCAACTCCTGACTCATCCCGCCATCGCCGCGCTTTTTCCGGATCAATAGCCATTGAATACTGCCCTTCCCAGTCGAGATTTTTGCGATAAGCAGCCATCGCATTGTCTTTTTCGACTGCTCCGGGGACTCCTTTGACGATATCGGCAGCATGAGCGGCAATCCGTACCGCCATAACTCCTTCGTGGACATCCTCAACCGTCGGTAAACGCAGATGCTCACTGGGGGTGACGTAGCAGAGGAAGTCGGCTCCGGCAGCCGCTGCGACAGTGCCGCCAATAGCCGCAGTAATATGGTCGTAGCCGGGGGCGATATCGGTGACCAACGGACCGAGGACATAGAACGGAGCTCCATGACAGAGGCGCTTCTGCAATTTAATATTTGCCTCAATCTGATTCAAGGGGACGTGACCGGGGCCTTCGATCATCACCTGAATGCCGGCATCCTGAGCGCGCTGAGTCAGCTCTCCGAGGAGGATCAGCTCCTGAATCTGGGCCCGGTCGGTCGCATCGGCGATACAACCGGGGCGGAAGCCGTCACCAAGGGAGAGGACCGCATCGTAAGGGCGAACCATTTCCAGCAGGCGATCGTAATATTCGTAAAGGGGATTTTCGGCATCATTATAATCCATCCAGCCAACGGTGAACGAGCCACCGCGTGAAACAACTTCAAGCAACCGGCCTTCGCGATCCATCCGGCGTACAGTTTCACGGGTGACACCGCAGTGGACAGTAATGAAGTCGACCCCGTCATCGAGATGCTTTTTAACTCCGG
>JAMOPE010000195.1 GCA_027064785.1 Geobacteraceae bacterium | reverse complement strand
CACCATCCGCTCTAAGTCGATATCAATCTGCAGGCCTGTACCAGTCAGTTTCGCTTGTTCAGAAATAATTTCAACCGGATCATCTGTTGTTATGCGACGCTTCTGATCATCATAGTGTAGAGAGTGACTCGTCAAACGATCTCCGCGACCGGTTGTTACGACAACATGCCCGACAAGATCAACCTGACGCGAGTCCTGTTCCATTTCACCCTGATCAGCGGTCAGATGAACATCTCCAAACTCACCCCGATCGTAAAACAGCAGCTTAACCGCTTCGAGTTTTGCCAAGTTGCTATCTCGCAGATACTCAGCCTTATCAGCATCGAGTGTCCAGAGCCGCTTGCCGTTTTCATTCTGGGTGTAATGCAGATCTTCGAGTGCCAAATCGACATTTTCAGCCAACATGGCAAAAAGCTCTTCGGGCTTTTTCTGCTGCAGATGACGAGAGATGACCACCGTCAAAACAACGATCGAAACCAGGATCACCACAGCCAGAATGCGGCGTATATTAAGCATCAGTCCTCTGGATTAAAATAACGTGATGTCAATTCATCCCACGAACCCGAAGCCCGTAGTAACAGATCGCAAATCTCTCTAACAGCTCCGCGACCACCAACCCGGCTGGCAACAAAGTCGACCCGGGACAGGACATCGGGGACCGCGTCAGCAACAGTGGCACTGAATCCAACCCGCTGTAAAATTGGCAGGTCGACAATATCATCACCGACATAGGCGACTTGCTCATCACACAAATCATATTGCTCGAGAATCTCCCGATACGGGTCCAGCTTGCGCAATGCTCCCTGATAGAGAATTTCAATCCCAAGTTCAGTAGCACGGCGGCGGACAACCTCGGATGAGCGACCCGTGATAATTCCAACCTGGATTCCTGCCCGCTGGATCATCTTCAACCCGTGACCATCTTTGACATCAAACGCCTTCAACTCATGACCCTGACCATCGTAGATAATCCGGCCATCCGTCAGCACGCCATCGACATCAAGAAGAAGCAATTTTATTTTTGCGAGTTTTGCCTCCATCAGACAACTCCCGATTTCAACAGATCGTGCAAATGGACGATTCCGACCGGGGCAACTCCATCCTCATCCGCGAAAACAAATAACGAAGTAATCGAATGCGTTTCCATAATTTGTAATGCTTTTGCTGCCAGATTGCGGCGTAAAATCCGCTTAGGCGATGTTGACATCACCTGATGGATTGGTTGTTGCAAACTTTCAAGCCCCTGCTCCATGATCCGGCGCAGGTCACCGTCAGTAAAAACCCCGACCAAAGTTCCTGCTTCATCGACAACACCGGTGACACCCAGTTTTTTACTGGTGATTTCAAATAAAGCATCACGTAGCAGAGTATCTGGAGCAACCAGCGGGATTTCATCATCAACATGCATCAGATCTTCAACCCGCAACAGCAACTTTTTCCCCAATGCACCACCGGGATGAAACAGGGCAAAGTCCTCGGCCTTGAACCCTCGCTCACTTAACAGCGCAACCGCCAGAGCATCACCCATTGCCAAGGTTGCGGTGGTACTGGCCGTCGGTGCTAAACCCAGAGGGCATGCTTCTTCGGCGACACTGATATCGAGATGAACGTCACCGGCAACCCCCAACGTACTTTGTGGATTACCCGACATCGTAATCAGCGGCAAGCCCATCCGTTTAATAATCGGTAAAATCCGGCAAACTTCCTCAGTTTCACCCGAGAAGGAGGTCGCAATAACCACATCCCCCTTCGATAACATCCCTAGGTCACCGTGAATACCTTCAGCAGGATGGAGAAAAAAGGTCGGTGTCCCCGTTGACGCCATGGTTGCTGCTATTTTCTGACAGATCAGCCCCGACTTCCCCATTCCGGTCACAACAACTTTGCCGCGACAACCAAGAATCATCTGCACCGCTTTTGAAAACTTTTCATCGATCCGGGACTGCAGCGCCAAAACAGCATCCGCTTCGATCTGGAGAACCCGCTTTGCCGTTTCGATCATAAACTCTCTCCCCCGGTTTCCGATTGCTTGAACGTTGCATCAAACTCAAGAATCTGTTGCAGCAAAGACTTCACCTGAACCAGCGGCAGGGAGTTTGCTCCATCACAAAGAGCCTTATCGGGGTTTTCGTGAACCTCCCAGAACAGCCCGTCAATTCCGGTTGCTGCTGCTGCACGTGACAAGGCACCGACATACTCACGCTGTCCTGAAGACGCACCACCGGCACCGCCGGGAAGCTGTACCGAGTGGGTTGCATCAAAAACAACCGGATAGCCCATCTCACGCATAATCACCAGTGAACGCATATCAACAACCAGGTTGTTGTAGCCAAAGGAGACGCCCCGTTCGGTCAGGAGGATATCTTCGTTCCCTGTCGAAGCAATCTTCTTCACCCCATGCTCAATATCCCACGGAGCAAGAAACTGCCCTTTCTTGAGATTGATCGGTTTACCGCTGTTACCGGCCGCAACCAGAAGATCGGTCTGACGGCTGAGAAACGCCGGGATCTGCATAATATCAAGCACATCTGCAGCTGCATCAATCTGGCTAATATCGTGAACATCTGAGATGATCGGCAACTCAAACTCGTTACGCACCCGCTCCAGAATCCGCAATCCACGATCCATTCCGAGGCCACGGAACGACGTTACA
>JAMOPE010000194.1 GCA_027064785.1 Geobacteraceae bacterium | reverse complement strand
TTCTGGATTTTCTCCGGGAGCTTATTGAACGGGCTGCGGATATCAAATTTATAGTGGATCGACAACGCTTCGAGCAACGCCTGATAGTAGTAACCGGTCCGGCTGTCCCACGGCACAATCGCACCATCGCGTAGCGAAAATTCGGGATTGGGAACCACCTGCTCATGATCAAAATACATCCGGGTCCCCAGACCGCTACAATCGGGGCAGGCACCGTGAGGATTATTGAACGAAAACATCCGTGGCGAAACTTCGGGATACGACAGTCCACACTCAATACAGGCATGACTAGCTGAAAACAGGCGACTTTCGCCATCAGGAATCTCAACCCGCACAATCCCATCGGCAAGACGCAGGGCGGTTTCAATGGAATCGGCTAGGCGTGATTCAATATCGGCTTTCATCACCAGTCGGTCGACCACCACTTCCAGAGTATGGGCTTTCTTTTTATCCAGCTCGACCGTATCGCCCAGTTCGTACATCACCCCGTCAATGCGAATTCGGACAAAACCATCGGCCTGCAATTGTGCCAGTTCCTTGCGGTACTCCCCTTTACGCCCCCGAACAATCGGTGCCATCACCAGCAATTTGGTCCGCTCGGGAAATTCCATCACCTGATCGACCATCTGTTGCACTGTTTGTGAGCGAATCGGGCTGCCACAACGGTGACAGAGGATCTGTCCGACCCGGGCATAGAGAAGCCGCAGATAATCGTAAATTTCGGTGACGGTACCTACGGTGGAACGGGGATTTTTTGAAGTGGTTTTCTGCTCAATCGAAATTGCCGGAGAAAGACCGTCGATCTGATCGACATCGGGCTTTTCCATCTGCTCCAGAAACTGCCGGGCATACGCTGACAGACTTTCAACGTAGCGACGCTGACCCTCGGCATAAATCGTGTCGAAAGCGAGGGTACTCTTCCCCGAACCCGACACCCCGGTAATCACCACTAACTTGTCACGGGGGATATCGATATCGATGTCTTTCAGATTGTGTTCACGGGCACCACGGATTTTGATTTTATCGATCATGAAATTTCTTTCTGTATTTTTATAGTCCCCGCTCCCCGAGGGAGAGGGTCAGGGTGAGGGGGATTCCATTGTCATATCCCCTCATCCGACCTTCGGCCACCTTCTCCCTTATGGAGAAGGGTCACAAATTAAGTATTCCGGTTTCCCGCCACCTGATCCGCCATTTTCAGGGCCGCGACCAGACTGGCAGTGTTGGCTTTTCCGCTCCCAGCCAAGTCATAAGCGGTCCCGTGATCGACACTGGTACGGACAATCGGCAGCCCCAGCGTCACATTGACGGCATCATCAAAATGGAGCAGTTTCAACGGGATTAAACCCTGATCGTGATACATACAAATCACGGCGTCATACGCACCCTGAGCGGCAAAATGGAAAAGAGTGTCGGCACTGTGAGGGCCACTGACGGTCAATCCCGCCTGTTGCACGGTAGCAATTGCCGGAGCAATAATGCGTTCTTCCTCATCACCGAACAAACCGTTCTCACTGGCGTGAGGGTTAAGGGCCAGCACCGCCAGTCGCGGTTGATCGAGACCAAACTGATCCCGCAGTGCCGTCGCGGTGATGGTAATGGTTTCAACAATTTCGGTCGGACTCAAGACAGCCGGAACATCGCGGTACGCCAGATGGGTTGTCACCAGACACACCTTCAACCGTTCCCCCGCCAGCATCATCACCACTTTTTTTACCCCGCAGCGTTCAGCCAGCAGCTCTGTATGACCGGGGAAATGGAAACCCGCCGCGTTGATCGCCGCTTTATTGATCGGGGCTGTCACAACCCCCGCTGCTGTTTTGTCCAGACAACGAGCAATAGCATATTCGACATAATCAGCCATCGCCTTACCACAGGCGGTATCGGGTTGTCCGTAGCGGAGTGCCGCACCATCCAGCGTCGATATTCCATGAACAACCAGCTTCTTCTGACCAAACTGCAGGTGAACCAATCCGTCCTGCTCAGAGATAATCCCCCCCGCACAACCGAAGATTTTTCCGGCCCGGCACAGAATATTAACGTCGCCAACCACATGAACCGGGTGGGAAACGTCATCAAAAGTATGATTCAGCAAAGTTTTAATGATCAGTTCAGGGCCAACACCGGTCGGGTCGCCCATCGTCAAAAGAAGCGGCTGCATCTGAAAATTCCCTTAAGTAGAAGTCATTTACGCAATAGAGCAGTATAACTGATATCTGATTTCAGAAACAAGCAGCGAAGCAGAATAAGCTTGCCGTTATTCGTGTCTGGCGAAGTGAACGATGGATAAAGCTTCCTTGAATTGCAGCCTGTAAGGATCAATTATTTTTACGGGTTCTGTGAAAAGTTTGACAAAAGGTAGGGACTTCGTTATTAAAGATAAACAAGGGGGAGAAAATGTTGAAAAAACACATAAGTAGAAAACTGACGCCGTTGTCCGGGAAATCCGGGTGATGGCGTTTTTTATTGGTTGGTCAGATAATCATGGGAAAGAATTGGAAAATTTAGGGCAAATTCAACAAATAAACCACCATGCACTGAAAGTGCATGGGTTTGAGTCGGGACTGAAAGTCCCTAATCACCAAAATCTTTCCCTCTCCCTCGGGGAGAGGGTGGCGCAAAGCGTCGGGTGAGGGGATATCCCGGCAACAACTG
>JAMOPE010000193.1 GCA_027064785.1 Geobacteraceae bacterium | reverse complement strand
AGCCGGGTTACGGGCACCGAAACCGGGCTGATAAAGTAGTTCGAGATAGTTGCCATCAGAATGGAGGTGACACGACAGAATTCCGGACTCTCCGTCCTGCGCTTCTAAAACCACCGCACCGGCACCATCACCAAACAGGACACAGGTGTTTCTGTCAGTCCAGTCAATCGCCCGGCTAAATGTTTCAGCACCGATAACCAACGCACGTTTACCACGCCCGGCGGCAAGGAAATCGTTGGCACTCGATAGAGCATAAATAAAACCACTGCAGGCCGCAGAGACATCATAGGCAAAAGCATTCTTGGCGCCAAGATTGGCCTGAACAATACACGCAGTTGCCGGCCACGGATAATCACCGGTAATTGTTCCCATCACAATCAGGTCGATATCTTCAGCCGTCACCCCTGCCATGTCCATAGCACGTTTGGCAGCTTCAGTCGCCATCGTCGAGGTACACTCTTCGGGAGCTGCGATACGCCGCTCTTCAATACCGGTTCGTGCGACGATCCAGTCGTGGCTGGTATCGACCATCTTTTCAAGATCGTGATTTGTTCTGATTTGCTCAGGCAGGTAGGATCCCGTGCCGATAATTCGTGCCTTCATGTGCTGATGACTCCTTTACCTGAATTTGGATGACCAACCGCAACGGCTCAAAGCAGACTTGCCAGTTTTTCCTCGAAGCGTATCTTAGCGTACTCACCTGCCTGCCGAATTGCGATGCCGATTGCCATCGGATCGGAACTCCCATGACAGACAATTCCAGCACCGGCGATTCCCAACAAGGGGGCACCACCATACTCAGCCGGGTTGGTTCTCTTTTTAAATGCAGCAAAAGCAGGACGACTAAAGAGATAGCCGACTTTCGCCCAGAAACGATTGCCGATTTCCTGCTTCAGCATTGTTCCTATGGCAACAGCCAGTCCTTCCGAAACCTTCAGCAGAACGTTACCGACAAATCCATCGCAGACAACGATATCCACTGACCCGTTATAGACATCACCACCCTCGACATAGCCGAGATAGTTCAAATCAGCCTCTTTCAAAAGCTGATGCGCCTCACGGGTCAGGTCATTTCCCTTTTTCTCTTCTTCACCATTTGAGAGAAGTCCAACCCGCGGCCGTGACTTCTTCAGAAAATGCTCAACATAGAGGCTGCCCATGATGGCAAACTGGTAGAGGTGTGATGCCTTGCAATCAACATTTGCACCCATATCAAGGACCAGAGTCTGGCTATCAAGATTTGGAAGAAAAGTCCCGATTGCCGGACGTTCAATCCCTTTAACCCGGCCGAGAACAAACATCCCGCACGCCATAATCGCACCGGAATTACCGGCACTGACAACAGCTGAAGCGTCACCTTGCTTCACAAGATCAAAAGCAACCCGGATAGAAGAGTCTTTCTTCTTTCGAATTGCATCTGATGGAGCGTCATGCATCCCAACAACCTGGGAAGCATGATGAATATCAATACTCAGACCTGCCGTTTTATGCTTAACCAGCTCTGCTTGTATCTGCTCAGTGTCCCCAACGAGAACAACCCGACACCCCCACTCACGACAAGCAGCAACGGCCCCGGCAACTTCAGCAGTCGGTGAGTTATCCCCACCCATAGCATCAACGGCTATTTTTACAGACATGGTCAGCAGTAAACCGAATCAGATTTCGTCACTGCTGATAATTTCTTTACCTTTATAAGTTCCACAATGTGGGCAAACGCGATGAGGAAGCTTGGGCTCCTGACATTGAGGACAAACTGAAATACCCGGTGCAGTAATAGAATCGTGGGCACGGCGCATATTCTTTTTTGATTTCGAAGTTTTCTTCTTTGGTACTGCCATTTATTTTCTCCTTGCGGCTGAATAAAAAAATTATTCAACTCGTCTTAGTTAAATAATCAGAGTTTTCTCTGACTCATCGACGTCACTTTTTGAAATCCATCCCAGCCAGTGCCGTAAACTTATTGTTAAAAGGTTTCCGGGTACAATCACACGCCTCAATATTCCGGTTACAACCACATTCAGGACACAACCCCTGACACGATTCATCACACAACGGACTGATCGGGATAGCCATCAGCAACTGTTCCTGTAAAGGGTCACGCAGCTTCAGGGTCTCTTCACGATATGGAGTTAACCCGAGCTCCTCTGTTTCCAGCTCAATCTCTTCTTCATCGTCACCGTCAGCACTCTCGATCTGCGGGACAAAAGTCAGATTAAATGATTCTGCTAATGACTGCTTAAAGCTCTGCAGACAGCGTCCGCATTTTAAACCGACAACTGCATCAAAGTGACCATCTACTTCAACAAACCGGCCTGTCTTCTGAAAGCGCAATTTAAAAGCCAGCGGTTCACTAAAAACCGGGCCGCCACATTCAGCCATTGCCATCAGGTCAGGAAAATCGGACAGTGTGCAGGTGTAGGCTTGCTCTAGTCCGTCGCCTTTGATATCTTTCAACTCAAGTTGCACATTCACCACCAAGGCAAAAGGTACAGTATAGAGAGAGATAAAACCATGTCAAGTCAAAAGGAGACCTTACGACCGCATAGAATGGCGCACTTTCTAGCCTATTCAACAGCGATTTGCAAGGTTTTTTTAAGTCGTCTTATCTGTTCGTTATGTAATACCAGCAAACGACTTTTTTTTCTAATAATTTATCA
>JAMOPE010000192.1 GCA_027064785.1 Geobacteraceae bacterium | reverse complement strand
GACCTTGCTGGTTGACGGGCGCCTGAGTATTGAGGAATTTGAAGAGTATTTCGATATTGAGGTCGAACGGGAAAAATTTGATACGGTTGGCGGTTACGTTGTTGAACAGTGCGGTCGCGTCCCGGCAGTTGGTGAAACTGTCCGCGTTGATAATTTTGATATGGTTGTCGTTAAAGGTGATCAGCGGGCTATTCGCCAATTGCGGGTCATTCCCCTTACCGACTCTGCGGCCGGCAGGGGTGAGCATTGATGCCGACTGATCGACTCGGATTTAAATTTATCGCTGCGGTGGTTGCTTCCGGACTTCTGTTGGCAGCATCATTCCCATCGTTAAATTATTATCCACTGGCGTGGATAGCCTTTGTCCCTCTATTGCTGGTGATGCGGCAGCGTCCATTTGCTGCCGGATTTTCAACCGGGCTGGTTTTTTTTGCGGCGGTTCTTTACTGGCTTAATACCGTTATGACCACCTATGGTGGCCTGCAGTCGATTTTCTCCTTTCTTGCTTACTTTTTTCTTGTTGCATACCTTGCGGTCTATTTTGGTTTGGCGACCTGGATGGCCTGCCGGCTTGAAACCCTTCTGAAATTGCCTTATTTGTTTACTCTGCCGCCTCTTTGGGTTGCTCTCGAGTACCTGCGTAGCTGGCTGTTCACCGGTTTTCCCTGGGCAGTTATCGGCTACTCTCAACAGGATTTCTCTCTTGCGATTCAAAGTTGTGATGTCACCGGTATTTATGGCGTCAGTCTGATGCTGATGGTGGTTAATTGTGCTATCGCCGGGGTGATTTCTCAGCCGAAAAGTCGCTTGGCATGGTTTGGGGTCGCAGCAACGGTGGCGATTTGTATCAGTCATTTTGGTTATGGTGTCTGGCGCGAATCTCAGCCGTTGGAGCAGCGGGATGAGACGCTGCGGGTTGCATTGATTCAGGGCAATATCGATCAGGAACAAAAATGGGCGGCTGATAAACGGGAGTACAGTGTTGATCGTTATCGCAGTTTATCTCTCGAGGCAGCGAGGCAACAACCCGATTTGTTGATTTGGCCCGAGGCGGCAACGCCGTTTTTTCTGCAGGATCAATCTGAGCTGACGGCACAGGTGAAAATTTTACCAAGGCAACTCCAGACACCACTCCTGGTTGGAAGCCCGGCGTATAATCAATTGTCTGAGAATCAATATCAGTATTTTAATAGTGCGTTTCTCCTTTCAACGAAAGGGGAACGACTGGGGCGTTCCGATAAAAACCACCTCGTTCCGTTTGGCGAATATGTCCCTTTGGGGAGTGTCCTGAGTTTCATCAATAAACTGGTTTCCGGCGTCGGTGATTTTTCTCCCGGTAAGGTTCAGCCCTTACCACTAAACAATCACCAGCTTGGGGTCCTGATCTGCTATGAAGCAATTTTCCCGGAGCTGGCTCGGGATTATGTCCGGCGGGGCAGTGATCTGCTGGTCAATTTAACCAATGATGCATGGTTTGGACGCTCCTCGGCACCGTGGCAGTTATTAGCAATGACCCGATTCCGGGCGATAGAAAATCGCATCTGGATTGCCCGGGTTGCCAACACCGGGGTCTCGGCTCTGATCTCCCCGGCAGGGCGGGTGACTCTGCAGGGGCCGATATTCGTTCCGTTACAACTTGTTGGCGACGTGGGGTTGGGGGCTGAAGCAACGTTTTATACCCGTTTCGGTGATGTCTTTGCCTATATTTGTTTGGTGATCAGTGGCATGTTTCTGGTTATTGTCTTGTGGGACAAAGGCCGCTTATCTTAGTCAGAGAAAGGTTCTTAGTGTGAAAGCAACTGCAATCATTCCTGCCCGTTATGGGTCGACCCGTTTTCCCGGAAAACCCCTTGCCTTGATCAATGGTTTGCCGATGATTCAGCATGTTTGTCAGCGGGTTTCCCGTGCCACGACGGTTGACCGGGTTATTGTCGCCACCGATGATAAGCGGATTGTCGCTGCTGTAGAAGCTTTTGGCGGTGACGTCATGC
>JAMOPE010000191.1 GCA_027064785.1 Geobacteraceae bacterium | reverse complement strand
CTTGCAACAATCGACCGGCCAGGACGAGGACAAAGGCTACAGTGGTATTTTCGGCCAATGTTCGCAGATGCAGCAGGTGTTTGCGATGATCAAAAAAGTTGCATCGATCGATGTTCCGATTTTGATTCTTGGTGAAAGTGGTACCGGAAAAGAAGTTGTTGCCCGGGCGATACATAATCGTGGTATCCGGAAGACCGGGAGTATGGTTGCGATCAATTGTGGAGCTATTCCTGAAAATTTACTTGAGAGTGAACTGTTTGGTCATGAAAAAGGGGCTTTTACCGGAGCACAGAATCGTGTTCAGGGGAAAATCGAATATGCCGAAGGGGGGACTCTCTTCCTAGATGAGATTGGTGAGATGTCACCGTTGTTACAGGTTAAATTGCTACGGTTTCTTCAGGAAAAAGTTATCCAGCGGGTTGGAGGCAGAGAAGATATTCCTGTTGATACACGGATCGTCGCTGCGACCAATGTGAATATCGAGGAATCAATCGCTGCGGGTCGGTTTCGCGAAGACCTCTATTATCGAATCGGGGTTATCACTATCAATCTCCCTCCACTGCGAGAGCGGGGGGATGATGTTGAGCTCTTGGCAAATATTTTTCTACGAAAATTTGGACAGGAATTTGGTCAGAAGGTGCGTGGCTATAGCTCGACAGCCCTTGAATGGTTACATAACTATGACTGGCCGGGCAACGTCAGAGAACTTGAGAATAAGATCAAGCGGGCGGTCGTTATGGCTGACAGCCCGATTATTGAAGCTCATGATCTCGGTTTTGTTGATAAACAACCAGCGGTTATAGGTATTGATGACGCTCCGCAGGATAAAAGCATTCCCCCTCAAAGTCATGACGTCAGTTTTAACGGGATGACCCTTAAGGAGGCTCGCAGGCAAGTTGAGCGGACTCTTTTGCAACAGGCACTAGAACGTTCGCAGGGAAACATTCTTAAGGCTGCAGAAGATTTGTCCGTGAGTCGACCTACGTTCTATGACCTGATGAAAAAACACGGGTTGCATCAGGCATAAGCTGAACATATTCTGTGGGTCAAAAACTTTCGGTCGTGAACTGAAGGACTTCGCTCTCGTAAGTTAGATTTGGGTCTTGAGTGTCTGTTGCGACAACTTTCCAATAATAAGTTGTCGCTCCTTCAAGATCAAATGCTTGGTGATAGTCACTGCTCCCCTTATCAATAGAATACACTGTTGGGGTCGGTACGATTGGATCCGTTGTTGAGTGACCACTCGAAGAGGACTCTCCACTTCCTCCCCCACCACCGCAAGATGCTAACACCCCCCCAATAACGAGAAGCAAAGCAGCCGTAGCAATCCGCGGGCGACACTTCAAATTTTTACAGCTTAAGAGATATCCCAGAATAATCATGAAAATCAGAGAAATTATTGCTGGTGAAATATGTGGTATCTTTGAAGTTGTGGATATTGTAGGTATTCCTTTTGCGGCCAGAACCTCGGTACGATCCGTGCCGTAAACGAGTGTATAACTTACGTCGTACCCAGCTGGTGCCGTTTCCCACTGGAAGGTAACTGGAACAGGTTCACCTGTTGCACCATTGTCCGGCAGCAATAGAGCAGGAATCCAACCGTTACTGACAATATTTGAATATGAACTTTCTTGGCTGTCGTCGACATAGGCTGTGACCGAGAAATAGAATGTTTCGTCATCCGGTAGATTGGTCAGTGTTGTCGACAGAACGTCACCGACATCAACCGGTGATGGTCCCTGGTCAGCACCGATCCCTTGAAATGGGTATTCAGTCATGTCTTTCGTATAATAAACTTTGTAGCCGGTGACCCCATCAGTCGGACTTGGATCCCATGAAAGGGTCACGTCTTGGCAAAAACCGCTGCTTATTGAATTGACAACGAGAAGTAGGCTGACTATAAGTATATGAAATAACTTCATTTCTGTATCCTCTGATTTTTAAGTGCATTATTATAACAAAAAACGACTTCAAAATAATACCTTTTACAGGATTCATTGTGGATATTTGCTCGTCAGAAATAATTAAACGCTGTCCGTTGTTTTCGGGAGTGACTGAATCCGACCTGCAGCTTCTCCAGGAGATCATCCGTACCCGCCGGACTGCAAAGGGTGAGATTCTCTTTGAAGAGGGGGCGGCGGCTGATGGTTTTTATATTGTGGCTGCAGGGAAGGTCAAAGTTTACAAATTATCCCCGGATGGTCGTGAGAGGATTCTTCATGTCGTTCAGCCCGGGAGTAGTTTTGCAGAGGCCGCAATTTTTGATGACGGCCGTTATCCCGCATTTGCCGAGACGCTGGATGGTTCTACTTTACTGTTTTTCCCGAAACGCGAATTTCTGGATCTCCTTCATCAGCACTCACAGCTTGCAATTAATATGATTGCCGGCCTCTCGCGGTTTCTCCGTTTATTCACCATGCAGATAGAAGATCTCACGTTTCGTGATGTCCCAGCCCGTCTTGCCCGTTATCTCCTTGGTTTGAAGCGCGATGACCGGTTATCTGTTTTGCCTATTTCGAAGACTCAGTTGGCATCAAACTTGGGAACAACCAGTGAAACCCTTTCACGGACCTTCCGCAAACTCTCTGATGATGAGATGATTCATGTCCAAGGTAAGAAAATTGAGATTCTCGCTCCTGACCGTTTGGCCGATTTAGCAGAGAGTT
>JAMOPE010000190.1 GCA_027064785.1 Geobacteraceae bacterium | reverse complement strand
ATCCTCATCTGCTGCATTGAAAAATTTGTGTGATGAGGTTGCCGAAAACGACCAGTCCGTTGTGCTGATTTCGTTTAATCGTGAAAATGATCCGTTAAACGCAAACGCTGTTGAGATCAGCCTTGACCTGGCAACAGACTCTCCTCCGCGTCAGATTGAATTGGCCCAATTTGTTGGCCATTTACTGTGTGATCTGGTCGAGGCGGAGCTTTTTGGTCGCTAACACGACCTCTGAGAAGTGAATGTAGTTGACTCTGCCGCCGGTCAAAAATACAATCTATCGGTTGCGTTCCTTTTTGTTATTGCACTAGCTTGAGCTGCCCGAAGGGATTTCTGAAGCGATGCCTCTGTTGTCCAATATAACGACTCTGATTTATCTGGTTGCAAGTATCCTTTACCTGGTTGCTATGATCGGTAAACGTCAGCGGATGGGTTCTGCCGGGCGCTGGGTCTTGCTCGGTGGTATTGTTTTACATGCTGCCAGTTTCGCGGTTCGCCACTCTCTGGCTGAGGGGACGCCGGTCACCAGCCTGCATGAGTCACTATCGTTCTTTGCCTGGTGCGTTATCCTACTGTTTTTGTTACTTGACCTGCGGTTTCGTTTGTCGGTGATGGGGGCTTTTGCCGCGCCGTTGGCTTTTTTGCTGATGATTGCCAGTGCCCTCTGCCCCGATGTTGTTGTCCAGTTGAATCCGTTATTAAAAAGCTGGCTGTTCCCGGTTCATATTACGTTTGCTTTTCTCGGAAACGCCGCATTTGCCCTCGCATTTGGCGCCGGAGTCATGTACCTGATTCAGAACCGGATGTTGAAAAGTAAGCGGTTTACCGGACTTTATCAATTGCTTCCATCTCTCGACACGCTTGATAAAGTCAACTACACGTGTCTGAGTGTTGGGTTCCCGCTGATGACGCTGGGTTTGATCAGTGGTGCGTTCTGGGCGAATACAGCCTGGGGAAGTTACTGGAGCTGGGATCCAAAGGAGACCTGGGCTCTGATTACCTGGTTTTTGTATGCAGCATTGCTTCACGGTCGGTTGGCCGTTGGCTGGCGCGGACGCAGAGCAGCTATTTTTTCGATTATTGCCTTTATGTTTTTGTTGTTTACCTTTCTCGGGGTCAACGTACTGTTTGGCGGATATCATACCTTTGAGGCTTTTGCCGCCCTATGATCGATAAGAGTTAGGTTGACAGAATTATGAAAATTATCGTCGTCGGGCTGAGTCATAAAACCGCCCCTGTTCATATACGAGAGAAGGTTGCATTCCCTCCCGATAAGATGGAGGAACCGCTACGGCAGCTTCTTGAACTCCCTTCAATTTCCGAGGCGCTGATTGTTTCGACCTGCAACCGGGTCGAGCTTTATGCTGTCAGCCGGCAGCCTGAAGCTGCCATCATAGAGTTGAAAAAATTCCTCGCCGATTTTCATTCTCTCGATAGCTCTGCTTTGAGTGAGCACCTCTATAATTTTGAAGGAACCGAAGCCATTCGCCACGTTTTGCGGGTTTCTGCCAGTCTCGATTCGATGGTGATCGGTGAACCCCAGATTCTCGGTCAGATCAAAACAGCCTACGGTTATGCGTGTGAACATAAAACGGCCGGAGTGATTCTCAATCGTTTCTTGCGTAAAGCATTTTCGACAGCGAAGCGGGTCCGGACCGAAACTGAAATTGCCAGCAATGCTGTCTCGGTTTCGTTTGCTGCCGTTGAGCTGGCACGTAAAATTTTTAATTCTCTCGAAAACAAAACGGTCATGTTGATTGGTGCCGGTGAAATGTGTGAACTGGCGGCAAAACATTTCATCAACAATGGGGTGTCCAAAGTCTTGGTGACGAACCGGACATTCAGCCGGGCTGAAAAACTGGCCGAAGAATTTAACGGAACCGCTGTTACGTTTGAAAATTTCCGTGAACAACTTCATCGGGCCGATATTGTCCTTTCTTCGACCGGAGCCCCTGACTATGTCCTCGGGGCAAAAAAGCTGAAGGAAGTCTGCAAGCTGCGCCGTTACAAACCCATGTTCCTTATCGATATTGCCGTGCCGCGTGATATTGATCCGGCAGCCAATAAACTGGATGGTATCTATCTCTACGATGTCGATGATCTGCAGGGAGTTGTCCAGGCGAATCTGAAAGAACGGCAGAAAGAGGCGGCCAAGGCGGAACTGATAGTTGAAGCTGAAGTGGAGCAGTTCTGCTCGTGGCTGGCGACCCTTGAGGTGACTCCGACAATTGTTGCGTTGCGCCGGAAAATCGAGCAAATCCGCCAGGCCGAATTGGAAAAAACGCTATCGGGGTTGAACAGCCTTGATGACAAACAGCGTAAGGCGATTGAATCGATGACCAGTGCCATGGTGAATAAAATTCTCCACCAACCAACCCATATATTGAAACAGACCAGTAACGGCGGGGACAGTAATTGCTATCTTGATGCTGTGCGCACCCTGTTTAATTTGACCGATATTGAGAAATTAAAGAAATAAGGAGTTTATATGGCGACCCGAACTTTAAGAATCGGCACTCGTGCCAGTGCCTTGGCTCTCTGGCAGGCAAACTGGGTCAAGGATGAGCTGGAGAAGCGTTATCCCGATCTCGAAGTGACTCTGACCAAGATCAAGACACAGGGTGACAAAATCCTCGATGTGCCGTTGGCGATGGTCGGTGGCAAGG
>JAMOPE010000189.1 GCA_027064785.1 Geobacteraceae bacterium | reverse complement strand
TTGTTCTATACTTTTGTCAACGATCCTGAAGTCAAGCTGTTGGGTGTCGAAGCTGCCGGTCTTGGTGTCGATACCGACAAGCATGCAGCGTCAATTTCTGCTGGGGCTCCGGGGGTTCTCCACGGGAATAAGACCTATCTGTTGCAGGACGATGATGGACAGATTCAACATGCCCATTCGATTTCTGCCGGGCTCGATTATCCCGGTGTCGGGCCGGAGCATGCCCACTTAAATGATATCAAACGTGCCGAATATGTTGCGGTCACTGATGATGAAGCATTGACGGCATTTCAGAAACTGACCCGCCTCGAAGGGATTATCCCCGCCCTCGAGAGTGCTCACGCAATTGCTCAGGTGATCAAATTAGCACCAACCCTCGCCGCAGATAAAATCATTCTGGTGTGTCTGTCGGGTCGGGGAGATAAAGATATACACACTGTGGCTGATGCCCTGAATGTGGATTTATAATGAAATTTAGCGAACTCGATTTACCCGAAGTTGTCCAGCAGGGCGTTGTCACTGCCGGATTTGAATCACTGACCCCAGTCCAGGAGGAATCGATCCCACTGGCACTGGCAGGCAAGGATGTTGCCGCTCAGGCACAGACCGGAACCGGAAAAACTGCTGCCTTTCTCATCTCGCTGTTCTGCCGGTTACTCGACAACAAGAACAAAACCAGCAACAACCCCCGTGCTCTGGTGATGGCTCCCACCCGTGAATTGGTGGTGCAGATCTGTAAGGATGCCGAAAGCCTCGGCAAGCATACCGGTTTAAAGGTCCAGCCTATTTTTGGCGGAGTCGATTACGAAAAGCAGCGGCAGGCACTGAGAGATGGTGTTGATATTATCGTCGCGACTCCGGGGCGGCTGATCGATTATTTCAAGCAGCGGGTTTTCTCGATGAATCGGGTCGAAGCACTGGTGATTGATGAAGCTGACCGGATGTTTGATATGGGCTTCATCAAGGACCTCCGCTACATTCTGCGTAAACTTCCACCGTTTGAAAAGCGGCAGACGATGTTGTTTTCAGCAACTCTGTCGGCACAGGTGATGGAGCTTGCCTACGAATTTATGGACCTGGCTGAGCGGGTCGAAATTGCTCCCGATAAAATGACCGCTGACGGCATCGATCAGATTCTTTACCACGTCTCGCGACGGGAGAAATTTGCGCTGCTGCTTGGTTTGATGAAGAACAATCCCGAAATGGAACGGGTGATGCTGTTCGTCAATACCAAGGTCGAAGCAGAAAAGTTAAGTGCTCTGCTCGAAGCCAATGGTGCCTCGAGTGCAGTGTTGTCGGGTGATATTCCACAGAAAAAACGGATGCGGATTCTCGATCAGTTTAAGATCGGCAGCCTGACTCATCTGGTTGCAACCGATGTCGCATCGCGCGGAATTCATATCGATAACGTCACCCACGTCATCAATTACGATCTGCCGCAGGATCGTGAAGATTATGTCCACCGTATCGGCCGGACAGCACGGGCCGGCGCGTGTGGGAAGGCGATCAGTTTTGCCGACGAAGAGATGGTTTATGTCCTCGATGAGATTCAGGACTACCTCGGGAAAAAGATTCCCAGCGAAATGCCACTGGATGAAGATTTCTGTTTCACCTACAAACGGGCACAGCCAAAGCGGAAGCGGCCTCCGGTTGAAAAGTCGACCGGACAGCGCAAGCGGCGGCCAAGACGGCGTCCCAAGGGGAAACCGGGTCAATCCGGAAACAGTGGCGGGGCTGGAAAACCTACCCCGAAAAAAGTGACAGCTGATCGATCAAGAAAAGGATTGAAAACAGAGGCTGGAATCAATTAGACTTACAAATTCAGGTCAGATCTGTCATTGGTCTAACCACTTAGAGTATAGAGCAGGTACTATGTCACGGATTGAAGCAACATTCTCAGCACTGAAACAGCGCAATGAAACAGCATTGATCCCGTTTGTTACCGCGGGCGACCCCGATCTGAAGATAACTGTTGATCTGGTTTTAACATTGGCTGAGGCCGGGGCTGATGTTGTTGAGCTGGGAGTTCCTTTTTCTGATCCGATGGCTGACGGCCCGACAATTCAGGCTGCATCTGAGCGAGCATTAGCTGCCGGAGCAACGTTAAGCGGGGTTCTTGATTGTGTTGCGGCGATTCGTGAAAAATCACAGATTCCGCTGGTTTTGATGGGCTACTATAATCCGGTGTTCCGTTACGGGACAGAAAAGTTTGCGAGTGATGCTGCAACTGCCGGGGTTGATGCACTGCTGCTGGTCGATCTTCCTCCTGAGGAAATTGATGAGATCAGTACGGTGATGGCAGCCGCAGGTATCGATCTGATTACACTGCTGGCACCGACGACTCCACGTGAAAGAATGGCCCGATTGGCAGCCGCAGCTCAAGGGTATCTTTATTATGTCTCAATGACCGGAGTGACCGGTTCAAGGAAGATCTCTCCGGCGGACATTCGGGTTGCGGTTGAAGACCTGAAAAATATGACTGATGTTCCGGTCGGAGTTGGTTTCGGAATTACAACTGCTGAAGATGCCAGGGCGGTTGGTGCATTTGCCGATGGTGTTGTCGTGGGCAGTGCTCTGGTGAAAATTATTGAAGAAAGAGGGCAGAGTGTTGAGCTCCTGCCGTGTGTCGCAGAATTTATTGCTGAACTTAAGCATGGACTGACAGCATCCGCCGGATAAAGAAACCCCGCGTTGCATGCTAACAAAAAGGATATTTCATGGCCTGGTTTCGGAAGAAAAAAGCATTAACTGCTTCGATCGAAAAAAAGAATGTACAGGTTCCCGAAGGTGTCTGGACAAAGTGTAAAAACTGTCACGAAATTGTCTACGCAAAAGAGGTCAAGCGCAATCTCGATGTCTGCCCTAAGTGTGATTACCATTTTCGCATCGGTGCCCGTGAAAGAATTGATCTGATTATCGATAACGGGACTTTTGTCGAGATGGATGCCACGATGCGGTCGGTCGATTTTCTCGATTTTAAGGACACTAAAAAATATAAAGACCGGATCAAAGCTGCGATTAAAAAAGCGGGTGACGGTGATGCTGTTATCTGTGGGGAAGGTCATCTTGATGGCTTACCGGTCGTTGTTGCCGTTTTTGATTTTTCCTTCATGGGCGGCAGTATGGGCTCGGTTGTTGGGGAAAAAATCACCCGTGCGATTGAAAAGGGGCTTGAGACCAATGCTCCGGTGCTGATTTTCTCCTCTTCCGGTGGTGCACGGATGCAGGAGAGTATCATGTCGCTGATGCAGATGGCGAAAACCAGTGCTGCACTGGCTAAGTTAAAGGCAGCAGGGATTCCATTTATTTCAGTTTTGACCGATCCGACAACCGGTGGCGTGACCGCCAGTTTTGCTATGCTGGGCGATTTGAATATTGCTGAACCTCGCGCCCTGATCGGCTTTGCCGGCCCACGGGTTATCGAGCAAACGATCCGTCAGACTCTTCCCGAAGGATTCCAGCGTTCCGAATACCTGCTTGAGCACGGGATGGTCGATATGATTGTTCCGCGCAAGGAGATGAAGCAGAAGCTGTCAGAGCTGCTGCGAATCTTCACCAAGAAATAATTATCGATGCCACAGAGCTATCAGGAAAGTCTTGATTATCTGTATTCATTGCAGTTTTTCGGGATTAAGCTCGGTCTCGAAAATACCCGGGAACTTTTATCCCGGATTGGAAATCCGCAGAGGAATCTGCGGATTATTCATGTCGCCGGTACGAATGGTAAAGGCTCAACGGCTGCGGCACTTGCCGGAATTTTTCATGCTGCCAAGATTCCGGCCGGACTGTATACCTCTCCCCACCTTCATAGCTTTACTGAGCGGGTCAGGATTGATACCCGACCGATCAGCGAGATTGATGTTGCTTCTCTGATTGAAGAGTTGCGTCCGTACGCAGAAGAGTTACGGACGACTTTTTTTGAGTTTACGACAGCACTTGCGCTGCTATTTTTTCAACGGAGCGGTGTCGAATGGGTGATTCTTGAAACCGGATTGGGCGGTCGCTTGGATGCAACCAATGTTGTCGCTCCTGAACTTTGCGTCGTGACCCCGATCTCCCTTGATCACACTGCCTATCTTGGTGGGAATTTACAGGATATCGCTGCAGAAAAGGCTGGAATTTTTAAGCCAGGAATTACTGTTGTCAGCGGGTATCAGGAAAAAACTGTTGATGAGATTCTGACCCGGCAGGCGGATCAGGTGGGGTGTCCCTTGTTATGTTTTGGCAAAGATTACGACTGCGACAATAGGCGTGACACCTTTTCTGTCTCGGGAAAAGGTTTTCTCCTGGAAGATATTCAGCCAATATTGGTTGGGGAACATCAGCAACAGAATTTGGCATTGGCTGCCGCGGCAGCCAATCTCCTCGCCGAGGAAAAAAATCTTCTCCTGTCTGGCGATATGATTCGCTCAGGTTTAGAAACAGTACGCTGGCCGGGACGGCTGGAATGGCTGCCGGATCAGATTCTTCTCGATGGGGCGCATAACCCTGCCGGAGCCAAAGCTTTGGCAGGTTATCTGTCGCGGCACCAGTTGAACCGGGTTCATCTGGTGGTGGGATGCAAGGCAGATAAACAGGCTGAATTGCTGCTAGCGCAACTTCTCCCGTTTGTTCAATGCCTTTACGCAACCCCCCCCCCGGTTGATGAGGCTGTTTCTGTAGAAAAACTGGTGCAACTGGGACAAAAGTCGGGTATTTTAGCCGACAGTTACGTTGAACCTCTTGCTGCCCTGAATGCTGCACGGGAAAACAGGTTGCCCGGCGAGACAATTTTGGTGGCAGGATCATTGTTTTTGGTTGCTGCCGTGAGAGAGATTCTCCTTCCTGAACCCCGGATACCAGCACTAATCAATTGACGGATATTCATGTTGATACGTTTTTTAATACTTTTGTCTTTTTGCTGTGTTTCTGTTCCGGCTTTTGCGGCTGACTGGAAGCAGGTCGGTGAGACCGAGCAACCGGTTCAGCTTGAAGCTGATGAGCTGAGCTACGATAAGGATACCGGGGTCTATCACGCGAGTGGTGATGTCCATTTGACGCAGGGTGATCTTGAGGTTCGCAGCCAGATTCTTGAATGGAATCAGGTCAGTGGTGAAATTACTGCTGAAGGGGATGTGCAGTTAACCTCTCCCGATGAAGAATTATTTGGTGAAAAAGCACGCTATAACCTGCAAAAAAGAACAGGAACGGTTGAAAATGGACGGTTCTATTTGCGGGAGTCAAATCTCTATGTTTCTGGGGATTCGATAGAACGGCGCGGAGAGCAGGATTATCGGATTATAAATGGTACTTTTACAACCTGCGGCGGGGATGTACCGTCATGGAAGTTTGGAGCCAGCCAGGTTGATGTGACCTTGGGCGGATATGCCCGTGCTAAACACACCCTTTTTTATCTCAAAGATATTCCGTCTCTTTATTTTCCCTACATGATTTATCCGGTGAAGAGTGAGCGTGAGTCGGGGCTGCTGATCCCGGCAGTTGGCTATTCTTCGAAACGGGGATTTCATTACGGCGCAGCCTATTATCAGGTCCTGGGAGTCAATCAGGATGCGACCCTTTATCTCGATTATCTCTCCGAAATGGGATGGGGGAAGGGGGTTGAATACCGCTATATCTTTGGTAAAACGAATGGCGGTGAGGCACGTTTCTACCACATTGATGTCAATCAGGTTGATGGTGTCGATATTGACGAAGAACGTTATGCGGTGGAGTGGCAACACGATGGTCAGCTGCCGGGTGGTGTCAGGATGGTCGCGGATGTTGAATATGTCAATGATGACGAGTATTTCCAGGATTTTGGTACGGTCGCTGAGGAGTATAACAAGGACAAGGTTGAATCGACATTTTCTTTGGGTAAGCACTGGAAACAATATAGCTTAATCGGCCTGATAAAGTACACGAAAGACCTTGAAGTTGACGATGATGAAACTTTGCAACTGCTCCCGCGGATCACGTTTGATGTGACCCGGCAACGTATCGTAGAAACTCCTTTCTATTATGCTTTTAACACCCAGTACAGCCACTTCTGGCGACAGGAAGGATTGCGAGGTGAGCGCTTGATGGTCCGGCCACTGCTGGCTGCGAACATCAAGCTGTGGGATGTTTTTGATATTGCGCCCGAGGCCAGTTATCGACAGCGTTATTATTGGGGGTTGAGTGATGGCTCAGCGTCGGATCAGGAAGGAACGGCTGAATTTTCCACCCGGGTGAGTACCCGGCTGGAGCGGGTGTATCGGCAACCGCTTGGCTTTGCAGGGCTGCTCCGTCATTCCCTTGAGCCTGAGGTGACATATCGCTACATCCCAGAGGTTGATCAGGACCTCCTTCCCGATTTTGACAGTTATGACCGGATTGACAAAAAGAATCAGCTTGAATATGCATTGGTACAACGCTTTACCCTCCGCTTTGATGATAATGGTACCCCCGAATATCGGGAGTTCCTCTATCTTCGGTTGTCACAAATTTATGATCTGACCGATGAAGCCAGCGAGCAGCGGTTTCAGGATCTGCGCTTCGAGGCATTGCTTCTGCCGACGGGTTGGTTGTCTTTGAAGACCGACTCAACTCTGGATGTCGATTCGGGTGAGTGGGTGAAGGCCGAGGTTGCCGGACGTATCTGGGATCAGAATGAAAATTCCTTCAAGCTTGGTTACCATTATGACCCCGATAACGATGTCGATTATGGTTCTGTGAATCTGAGTCTGGCTTTTTTGCGTCCCATCTATCTGACCTACGAGCAGCGCTACGATTTTTCGACAAACGATCAGTTGGAACAGGTCGTCGGTATTGAATATCGCCAACAATGCTGGAGTGCTTTGCTGACGTACAGTGATCGTGAGGATGATCAATCGATCATGTTGACATTTACAATGCGCGGGATTGGTTCTGTCGGAGGTGGCGGTGGTAGCTTGGGGGGGATCTGAACCATGGGGTGAGCTATGACGGCAATTCGTGAACAGAAAGACGGAAAAAGGAAAAATCTTCTAACCGTCTGTCTATTGATTGCCATTGCATCTATGTTTGCCTTTGCTGTTTTCGGGAACCGGGGAGTGCTGCGGATTCTTCAGGCCGAAGAACAGAAGCATCATCTGGAAGAGCAACTCGCCGATTTACAACGCCAGCAGGACAATTTACGTGACGAAATAGAACGATTACGGACCGATAAAAACTATTGGGAGCATCTGGCCCGAACAAAACTCGGGATGGTGCGTGAGGGTGAATTGATTTACCATATTCCCGACAGTGAACTTGAAGATCACGGACAGGATAAAAAATGAAAGAACAGTTACGGCAGGCAATACAAACTGCGTTAAAGCAATGTTACTCCGACGGAACGCTTGACTCGGGTGAAAGACCCGGGGAAATTCAGCTCGAAATCCCAAAGAATGCCGATCACGGTGATTTTTCAACCAATCTGGCAATGATGCTGGCAAAGCCGGAACGCAAGCCCCCCCGCAAAATCGCTGAAGCGCTGGTTGCTGCACTGGAGGGAAATCCTCTGTGTGACAAGATTGAAATTGCCGGGCCGGGATTTATTAATTTTCGTCTCGCGGCAACTTGCTGGTACGAAGTTCTTGACCGCGTGGTTGAACAGGGCAGCACCTATGGTCGCAGTGATGTCGGCCACGGTACAAAAATTCAGGTTGAATTTGTCAGTGCCAATCCGACCGGTCCACTCCACATCGGGCATGGTCGGGGAGCTGTTGTTGGTGATGCTGTTGCCGCGGTTCTTC
Source organism: Geobacteraceae bacterium (assembly GCA_027064785.1). Lineage (GTDB taxonomy): Bacteria > Desulfobacterota > Desulfuromonadia > Desulfuromonadales > Geopsychrobacteraceae > Desulfuromusa. Next base: position 3,698 of record JAMOPE010000189.1, on the reverse strand, counting down.
AGGCCGCCGGATTTGAGGTCCAGCGGGAATATTATATCAATGATGCCGGGAACCAGATTCAGACGTTGGGGCGGTCGATTCTGCTGCGTCTGCGTGAACTACAAGGTGAAAAGATCGATTTTCCAGAAGATGGCTATCAGGCTCCGTATGTGACTGAACTTGCAGCTCAGTATCGGGCAGAGCACGATGAGTTGATCGGTGTCGCAGAAGAGGAAGCAATCGAACGCTGTGCCCGCTTCGGCATTAAGGAAATTCTCAAATGGATTGAAGCCGATCTCAAAGATTTCGGGATCGAGTTTGACAACTGGTACAGTGAAAAGAGCCTTTATGATCGTGATATGGTTGATCAGGAGCTGAAAAAACTTGCTGATAAAGGCCTTTCTTTTGAGCAGGATGATGCTCTGTGGTTACGGACAACTGAGTTTGGTGACGACAAAGATCGGGTGTTGATTAAGTCGGATGGCAGTTATACCTATTTTGCCTCCGATGTCGCCTATCATATGGAAAAATTTGATCGTGGTTTTGACCGGGTGATTGATGTCTGGGGTGCTGACCACCATGGCTATATCCCGCGGATGAAAGCGATGTTGTCGGGTCTTGGGCATGCCCCCGAAGATCTTGAAGTGTTGCTGATCCAGATGGTCAACCTGCTGCGTGACGGCAAACCTTACATTATGGGGAAACGTTCGGGGAATTTCATCACCCTGAAAGACGTTGTCGGTGAAGTGGGTCGGGACGCCTGCCGTTTCTTCTTTTTGATGCGACGTTGTGACAGCCAACTCGATTTTGATCTGGAATTGGCAAAACAGCAGAGCAGTGATAATCCTGTTTATTATGTCCAATATGCCCATGCCCGGGTGTGCAGTATCAATCGCAATGCTGCTGAAGCGGGTATTGTATTGCCGGAAAAAGGGAAAATCGATTACAGCTGTCTCGAATTAGCGGATGAACTGGCTTTGGTTAAACAATTGGCCCGCTATCCTGAAACAGTTGTGAATGCGGCGTTGAATTATGAACCGCATCGGGTTATTTTCTACCTGCAGGATCTCGCAGCGCAGTTCCATAGTTACTATAATCGCCATCGGGTTCTTGTCGATGATACAGCGACATCTCTGGCGCGGCTCTATCTGGTGAATTCCGTCCGGATTGTTTTAGCGAATGCTTTGAGCTTGCTGGGGCTGTCGGCTCCAGACCGCATGTAGAATAAAGGGAGAGAATCATGGGGACACAAAAAACACGGACGCAGCGGCGGATGGAAAAGCGCCAGGCAGTTATTTTACTGGTGCTGGTCCTGGCCGTTTCTCTTGCCAGTTTTACTCTCGGCGTCATCGTCGGGCGACGGGGAGCCGAACGTGATCTGGCACAAAAGGCCAGCCATGCCGAGAAAGTTTTGGTCGCCCAACTCCCTGCGGCAACTCCTCCTAAAGCTGTTTCTCCCAGCCCGAAAGTTGCTCCTGATGTGACCGAACAGGTCGTTAAGGATGAGCCTAAGCTGAGCTTTTATGATGATCTGGGTAAAGAAACCGTTCCTTTGGGGAGCGGGATCAATCTTCCTCCAGCAGAAGAAAAAGTTGCTGAGCCGGCGAAGCCTCCGATTGATCTGCCTGCCCAGCCGATTGTGAAGAAAAAACTTGCTATGGTAGAAAAAACGGTCGAGAAAAAGACCGCCCCGAAAGTTGTTGAGACAACGCAGTCCTCAACGGGAATGCCGAAGGTTGTTGCAGGTGGTAGTCATGCTGTGCAGATCGGTTCATTTGGAACAGCTGGTGACGCTGTTGCGTTAAAAAAGAAGATGCTTGGGAAAGGTTATCCTGCTTTTGTTGTCGAAGCTGATCTGGGTAAAAAGGGGTTGTGGTATCGGGTTCGCATTGGGCCCTATGTCGATGCGACTGCAGCAAAAGCAGCGCAAAAACACTTGGAGAAGAATGAGAAGATCAAAGGATTTATTTCTCGCCAGTAAGCAGGCAAAAGAGGTGTTTTTTCTCTTGACATTTTCGGTCTCGACGTCTATTTTCCAGTGCTCGTGTCGCGGGATGGAGCAGTCTGGTAGCTCGTCGGGCTCATAACCCGAAGGTCGGGGGTTCAAATCCCTCTCCCGCAACCAAAGCTGAAATCCTCCTCTGGAGGTTCAAATAAGTTTGGCGGTGTAGCTCAGTTGGTTAGAGCATGCGGCTCATATCCGCAGTGTCCGGAGTTCGAATCTCTGCACCGCCACCATTTTTAAGCCTTTCCCGCTATCGGGGAAGGCTTTTTTCGTTTATAGTTTTCTTTTTTCATGAAATCGTTTTGTTGACAGGGTTGTTATGGGCTCATTACCACTCAAAGCATCTGTTGTTGCTTCTTTACCCAAGGAAGATTGTCATATTCTTGTTGCGGTATCGGGTGGTGTCGATTCGGTTGTTTTGCTTCACGTACTGCACTCGTTGACGGCAGATTGTGGGATTTCTCTCAGTGTCGCCCATCTTGATCATCAGATTCGCCGGGAAAGTTCTGCTGATGCCGATTTTGTCCGGCAGTTGAGTCGTCGTTGGGGGCTTTCCTGTTATATCGAAGCGTGTGACGTTCCCTTGTTGGCGAAAGAGCAACATCTCAGCCTCGAAATGGCGGGTCGACAGGTACGGAGAAGTTTTTTGCAGCAACTTGCCGGAGACCTTGATGCAGATCTGATTGCTCTCGCACACCATCAGGATGATCAGGTCGAAACATTTTTGCTCCGTCTGTTGCGTGGAAGCGGGTTGAGTGGTTTGGCTGCTATGCGGGTTTTATCCGGAATATGGTGGCGACCATTGCTGGAGTGTCGCCGTGTAGATATTTTACAGTATGCCGAAGCGCATCAGCTGACATGGGTTGAAGACGAATCCAACTGTGATCATCGTTTTCTGCGTAATCGGTTGCGTACACAGATCATTCCCCAGCTGGCGGAGATCAATCCGGTCTTTTCCTCTTCTGTCGGACGTTTGACCCGCCAGTGTCAAGTTGAGGAAGATTACTGGCGGTTTGAAGTTGAGCGCCATTTTGACTCATTGGCGATTTCAACCGATGATGGCATTCGCTTGGATCGTTCGTCGTTGCTCCAATGCCATCAGGCGTTGCGGTTACGCCTGCTTCGTGAGGGGTTGCACCGGGTGCGTGGAGATCTTCAGGCGATTGAGACCATACACCTTGGGGCCGTTGAGGGGCTGCTTTATGCAGCACGAAGCCAGGCGCAACTTGATTTGCCGGGCTGTTGGGTTGCACGCCGCTATGATGTCCTCTGGATTCGTCAAAAAGCTCCAGTTGTGGCAGAGCCTTTTGATTTGTCACTGATTCCCGGTGGTGAAGTGGCACTCCCCGATGGTCGGGTAATCAGAACAACGATAGGGGATGAACTGGAGGGCGAATCTCTAGGTGTTGCGGAGTTTTCTTTGACCGAGCTTCTGCCGCCATTGCGTATTCGTAGCTGGCAACCGGGTGATCAGTTTGAACCTCTGGGAATGTCGGGGCATAAGCGCTTAAAGCGGTTTTTTGCCGATAATAAGGTCGAATTAGAGGTGCGATCGACGACCCCGTTACTGGTTGCCGGAGAGACAATTCTTTGGATTGTTGGCATGCGCCGCTCCCGCCATGCGACCGCTCGGCATGATGCGGGTTCTACACTTCGTGTTGAGCTACTCAACTAAGTAAAAACCGAGACAAAAGGGTTGTGGGTCTCAGTGCTT
>JAMOPE010000188.1 GCA_027064785.1 Geobacteraceae bacterium | reverse complement strand
GTCTATTTTAACGTTTTATGCAAAACAATAAATATCTGTCGAATTAATATAACTCCATAGGGGGTCTTGTGAGCCAATTTCAGAAAAATTTAGCACTGTGGCTGGTTATCTCTCTGCTGATGATCATGCTTTTCAATATGGTCACGCAGAAGGACACCGAGCAGAAGCAGATTAACTACACCGAGTTTCTCAGTGCTGTCGATGATGGCAAGGTGAGTGATATCACTTTTCAGGGAAATCAGGTCACCGGTCTTTATACCGATGGCGGTAAATTTCAGACCTATGCTCCGCGGGATGAACAACTCATCTCCGAGTTGAAAGAAAAAGGAATCGTTATCACCGCGAAGCCGGTTGATGATCAGGGGTTCTGGTTTACTCTGCTGATTTCCTGGGGGCCGATTCTTCTGCTGATCGCTGTCTGGATTTTCTTCATGCGTCAGATGCAAGGCGGTGGCGGTAAGGCGATGAGCTTTGGCAAGAGCAAGGCCAAGCTTCTGACCGATACGCAGGGAATGGTGACATTTAAAGATGTTGCCGGGGTTGACGAGGCCAAGCAGGAACTTGAAGAAGTCGTTGAGTTCTTGCGTGACCCGAAAAAATTCACCAAACTGGGTGGTAAAATCCCGAAAGGTGTTTTGCTGGTTGGATCCCCGGGTACCGGTAAAACTTTGCTCGCTCGCTCTGTTGCCGGAGAGGCGGGCGTTCCGTTCTTTACCATTTCAGGCTCTGACTTTGTCGAGATGTTTGTCGGTGTTGGTGCCAGTCGGGTGCGTGACCTGTTCCAGCAGGGAAAAAAGAATGCTCCGTGTATCATCTTTATCGATGAGATTGATGCTGTCGGTCGTCATCGTGGTGCCGGTCTCGGTGGTGGTCATGATGAGCGTGAGCAGACATTGAATCAGTTGCTGGTTGAGATGGATGGTTTTGAATCCAATGAGGGCGTTATCCTCGTTGCAGCAACCAACCGTCCCGATGTTCTTGACCCGGCACTGTTGCGTCCCGGTCGTTTTGACCGTCAGGTGATGGTTCCCCGTCCCGACATCAAGGGCCGCCATAAAATTCTGGATGTCCATTCCCGGAAAGTCCCGATGTCCGACGATGTCAATTTGGAAGTTATTGCAAAAGCAACTCCCGGTTTTTCAGGTGCCGATCTGGCAAACCTGATCAATGAGGCGGCCTTGCTGGCAGCCCGTGCCAATAAAACTGCCGTTGATCGTGATGATTTTGAAGCGGCTAAAGACAAAGTACTGATGGGTGCTGAGCGACGTTCCCTGGTTATTACAGAGGAAGAGAAGAAAGTGACCGCGTATCACGAAGCTGGTCACGCTCTTGTTTCGTTATTGACCCCTGGTTCTGATCCGGTTCACAAGGTTTCGATTATTCCGCGTGGTCGTGCCATGGGTGTGACGATGTACCTCCCGACCGAAGAGAAGTACAGCGAAACAGCAAAGGGATTACATATCCGTATTCGTTCTCTTCTGGGCGGTCGAATTGCTGAGGAGCTCTCTTTTGAATCGGTGACCAGTGGTGCCAGTAATGACCTTGAGCGGGTGACTGCAATTGCTCGTAAAATGGTTTGTGAATGGGGAATGAGCGAAAAAATCGGCCCGATGGCGTTTGGTGAAAAAGAGGGCGGTGAGGTCTTCCTGGGCCGCGATATGGGTCACGTTAAAAATTACAGTGAGGCCACTGCGGTTGATATTGATAATGAGATTCGTCGGATTGTCAACGAAAACTACGAGTTGACCCGCGAGCTGCTGAAGAACAGCCAGAATCAGTTGATTGCTTTGTCGGAACTGCTGTTGGAAAAAGAGACCCTCGATAGTGACGAAATTCTTAAGGTCGTTTTCCCTGACGGGCTTCCCGATTATCTTCAGAGGCAGGTTGATAAGGCTAAGGCTGATGAGCCGGTCGAAGCAGCCAAAGCTGAAGCCGAAGTGAAGGACGATTTCACTTTTACCGGTGATGCGGTTAAAGAGACTGAGCCTGCAACGGCTGATCCGGTCGCAGATCAGACTGACAAATCAAAGGATGAATCTTCGGAGTCGTGAGTTTCTCACCGGCACAGATACTGAGAGGGCGCAACTGCCAGCTTGACTTGAGCCGTCCGTGTATCATGGGGGTTTTGAATGTCACCCCCGACTCATTTTTTGACGGTGGTCGATATGCTGATGTGACCTCTGTTGTTCAGCAGGGGCTGACAATGGAGGATGAAGGGGCCGGGCTGCTCGATATTGGTGGTGAAAGTACCCGCCCCGGATCTCTTCCTGTCTCGGTTGAAGAAGAGCTGGCACGGGTGATCCCGGTCATCGAGGGTCTGCGGCATCAAACGGATTTGCCGATTTCCATTGATACGAATAAAGCTGAAGTCGCTGCCGCAGCTGTTGCTGCCGGTGCCAATTTCATCAACGATATCAGCGGTCTTCGTTTTGATCCTGCCATAGTTTCAGTTGTCGTCGAAAGTGGTGCAGGTCTCTTTGTCATGCACACCAGCGGTCGTCCCGAAGTGATGCAACAACAAACCGACTATGGTCATCTGGTGGATGATGTT
>JAMOPE010000187.1 GCA_027064785.1 Geobacteraceae bacterium | reverse complement strand
ATCACTGAGTTACGCAACCAACTGGAAGAAGATCGGCTTAAATTGTTCGCTCATCGTGAACAGCGTGTCCACCCGTTCCGCGACGATAAGGTGATTACGGCATGGAACGGTCAGATGATTTCGGCTCTGGCTTTAGGAGCCCGGGTTCTTGACGACCCGCAATTACTGAAAAGTGCCGAAGCAGCCGCTGAATTTATCCTGACCAGCATGACGACCGAAGAGGGTCGGTTATTACGCCGCTGGCGTAACGGCAAAGCTGCCATCGATGCGTTTGCCAGCGATTACGCTTTTCTTTCCCGCGCCATGCTTGATCTCTATCAAAGCAGTCTGCAGCCCCGCTATCTGCAACAGGCCATTGACCTGACAGAACAACTGGCCACCAACTTTACGGATGAACAGGGGCAATTGTTCGAAACGACTGCCGACAGTGAATTACCCCTGCGTACCAGCGAACTCTATGACGGTGCACTCCCCTCAGCCGGGTCGGTCACAGTTGAAGTCTATGCCCGGCTTTACCTGCTGACTGGAAACCTACGATGGAGTGAACGTGCCGTTTCACTGCTCAAAACAGCGGCCGTCCAGGTCAACCATTATCCGGCGGGATACACACAATTTCTGCTTGGATCAGGTTTATTGCTGGAACCAACCCGCGAACTGGTGGTTGTCGGTGAAAACGGTGCAGATGACACCCAAAAACTCCTCGCAGAAGTTCAGCATAATTTCATGCCCGACACCATTGTTCTGCTGCGTCCAGCCGAAAAGTCAGAAGCAATCGACACGATTGTACCGTTTATCGAAGGGATGATTCAAATCAATGGGAAAGCAACAGCGTACCTGTGTCAGAATTTCGCCTGCCAGAGACCTCAGACATCAGCAGAAAAGTTAAGAGCGCTATTGAAAACAACAACACCAGAATAAGAGCTGTCCCCCTCCCTGAAAAAAGAGAGGGAGGGGGAAACAACCTTTCCTAAACAATCCTAGCGGTTAGACTCGTCGATCAACTGTAATTTCTCGGACCGTGTCATCTTCTTGATCTCCGCCTCCCGCTGACTGGCACGACTGCGATCATGCCCGGGCTCAAGGTAAACAAGTTTCTGCGGGGTTCTCCCGCGAAAATATTTAGCCCCGGTTCCGTCGCGATGCTGGGCAAATCGGCGTTCAACATCCGTTGTAATTCCAGTGTAAAGGGTTTTATCTGAACAGAGGATTATATAGACCTGCCAGTTCTTCATCCTTGCGTCTCCGCTCCGACCCGACTACACTCAATACTCTGCACCCGGACATTGAATTTCACATTATGGATTTGTATGGAAAAGAATGACAACAAAGACCCTCTCCACGGGATCACCCTCGAAAAAATTGTCACCAGTCTCGTCGATGACTACGGTTGGGAAGAACTGGGCGAAAACATCAATCTGCGGTGTTTTACCAACAATCCTTCGATTAAATCGAGCCTTAAATTCCTTCGCCGCACCCCCTGGGCACGAAAAAAGGTCGAAAACCTTTATCTGGCACACCAGAAGAATGACTGGTAATCAGCAATCTCAGGAAAACAGCTTCCGACACCGCTCCTGCCTTGCTGGAAGGGTTATCCTTTTTGCCTTTTGTTCTCTCTTTCTCGCTTCATGCTCACTCCCCACACAAAAAAACTCCCGCCAGGAATGGAACCTGGGCAAGTGGAGTCCTGCTGCTATTGATCAACTGCTGGACAAAGGACAAGGGATACACGACCCCGGGCAGAAGGTTGCTTTTATTTCAACGGCTTTTCTTGGCACCCCATACCGGGCAAATACCCTGATTGGAGAGAGTAATACCGCCGAAGTTTTTGTTCTCCGACTTGACTGCGTTGATTGTTTCACCTTTCTTGATAACGTCGAAGCACTCCGTCGCAGTTCAAATTTCTCTGAGTTTGTTGAAAATCTCCACAAGGTTCGTTACCAGAACGGTCAGATCGATTTTCAGACCCGCAATCACTTTTTCTCACAGTG